>NZ_JBSSLX010000155.1:0-14407 GCF_053890995.1 Micromonospora sp. I033
CCCTTCCTGATCGGCACCGACCAGGAGTACGGCGTGGTCACCCGGATCACCGACGGGGTGACCCTGCTGCCCAGCCCGCTGGCCGCCGGCGCGGCCGGCAACCCGGCGCTCACCGAGGCCGCCTGGCGGGCCGCCGGCGCCGAGCTGGCCGCCATGGGGGTCAACCTGGACTTCGCCCCGGTGGCCGACGTGCTGGCCACCCGGAGCACGGTGATCGGCTCCCGCTCCTTCGGCGCCGACCCGGCGACCGCCTCGGCCCAGGTGGCCGGCGCGGTGCGCGGGTTGCAGGCCGAGGGGGTCGCGGCCAGCGTCAAGCACTTCCCGGGGCACGGGCTCAGCGCCGCCGACTCGCACACCGACCTGCCGGTGGTCGGGCAGTCCCGGGCCGTGCTGGACCGCACCGCGTTCCCGCCCTTCCACGCCGGGATCGACGCTGGCGCCATGGCGGTCATGTCCGCCCACCTGGACGTCAAGGCGGTCGACCCGGGCACCCCGGCCACCTTCTCCCGCAAGCTGCTCACCGACGTGCTTCGCGGCCAGCTCGGCTTCCAGGGCGTGGTGATCACCGACGGGATGAACATGGCGCCGGCCAAGCGGTGGTCGCCGGGGGAGGCCGCGGTCCGGGCGCTGAACGCCGGCAACGACCTCATCCTCATGACCCCGAACGTGGGCCAGGCGTACGACGGGCTGCGGGCCGCGCTCAAGGACGGCTCGCTGCCCCGGACCCGGCTGGTCGAGGCGGTCACCCGGGTGCTGACCATGAAGTTCAAGCTGGCCGACCGGCCGGCGCCGGCGCTGTCGACGCTGGACAGCGCCGCGCACCGCAAAGCCGCCGCCGACCTGGCCGCCGCCGCGGTGACCATGCTGCGCGGCCGGTGCGGCAGCCCGGTGGCCGGCCCGGTCACCGTCACCTCCTCCGGCGGGCGGGACCGCACCCGGGCCGTGCTGACCGAGGCGCTGAAGGCCGCCGGGGTGAAGGTGGTGCCGAACGGCGGGACCGTGGTGCACCTCGTCGGGTACGGCGACGGGAACGGGGACCTGCGCGCCGACGCCACCGTGACGGTGGCCATGGACACCCCGTACGTGCTGGCCGGGGCGAAGTCGCCGACCCTGCTGGCCACCTACTCGTCCACCCGGGCGTCGATGACCGCGCTGGCCGCGGTGCTCGCCGGCAAGGCCCGGCCGACCGGCCGCTCGCCGGTGCCGGTGTCCGGCCTGCCGGCCACCACCTGCGGCACCTGACCGGGGCGGGCCCGGGCGACCGACCCGGTCCTGACCTGCCCGACTGGTAGCGTCGGCCCCGTCCGCCGCCGCCAGGAACCCGGAGGGTCGAGTGCCGTGACCGCGCCGCAGCCGGCCCTGTCCGTGGTGGTGCCGATCTTCAACGAGGAGGCCGTCCTCCCGCTGCTCGCCGTCCGGCTGCGTGGCGTGCTGGACGGGCTCGGCGAGGCGTACGAGGTGGTGGCCGTCGACGACGGCAGCACCGACGGCACCCCGGCGGCGCTGGCCGCGCTCCGGGTCGGCTGGCCCGAGCTGCGGGTGCTCCGGCTGCGCCGCAACAGCGGGCACCAGGCCGCCCTGCACGCCGGCCTGCTCCGCGCCCGCGGCGCGCACGTGGTCAGCATCGACGCCGACCTCCAGGACCCGCCCGAGGTGATCGTCGAGCTGCTCCGCCGGGCCCGCGCCGACGGCCTCGACGTGGTCTACGCCGTGCGGGTGGACCGCAGCCGGGACACCCGGTTCAAGCGGTGGACCGCGGGCGGCTACTACCGCCTGGTCCGGCGGCTGGTCGGCGAGCAGGTGCCCGCCCAGGCCGGCGACTTCCGGCTGCTCAGCCGGGCCGTGGTCGAGGCGCTGCGGGAGCTGCCCGAGCGCAACCCGGTGCTCCGGCTGGTGGTGCCCTGGTTCGGCTTCCCCAGCGCCGAGGTGACCTACGAGCGGCAGGAACGCGCCGCCGGCCGGACGAAGTACCCGCTGTCCCGGATGGCCGGGCTGGCCGCCGAGAGCGTCACCAGCTTCTCCGCCGCGCCGCTGCGGGTGGCCACCTGGCTGGGCCTGGTCGGCGTGGCGGTCTGCGGGGTGCTGGTGGTGGTGGCGGTGCTGGCCTGGTTCGCCGGCGCCACGGTCAGCGGCTGGCCCTCGCTCTACCTGGCGATCCTCTTCCTCGGCGCGGTGCAGCTGCTCTGCCTCGGCCTGCTCGGCGAGTACGTGGCCCGGATCTACACCGCCGTGCAGGGCCGGCCCGCGTACGTGGTGGCCGGGGACAGCGCCGCCGGCGGGCCGGCCCGCCCGGACACCGCCGAGCTGGCCGACAGCCTGCGGTGACCGCCGTCGCCACCGGCGCCGCCCCGGCGGCCGCCGACCTGCGCCGTCGCCCGGCCGCCCTGCGCTGGGCCCCCGCCGTCGCCGGCTACGCCGCCGTGGTCGCCGTGCTGCTCGCCGCCGGCACCCCGGCCGGCGCGATCGCCCGCTGGACGGCGTACGCGTCGCTGGCCGTGCTGCTCCCCGGCACCCTGGTGTTCCGCGCGCTGCGCCGCCGGCCGCACACCCTGGTCGAGGACCTGGCCATGGGCGCGGCCGTCGGCCTGGTGCTGGAGCTGGTCGCCTGGGCCGGGTTCACCGCGGTCGGCCTGCCCGGCTGGCTGCGGCTCTGGCCGCTGGCCGTGGTGGTGCCGTTCGCCGTGGTGCCCGGGCTGCGCCGGCACTGGCGGGTCCGCCACCCCACCCTGGTCCCGGCCGGCTGGGCGTGGTCGCTGGCGGGGGTGGTGGCCGGCTTCACCCTCTACCTGTACGGCTCGTTCCTCGCCGTCAACCCGGTGCTGCCCACCGACGAGGGGCAGGCCCAGTACATCGACCTGGCCTTCCAGCTCTCCATCGCGGGGGCGGCCACCCATCAGGTGCCGCCGGAGGTGCCGCAGGTCGCCGGGGAGCCGCTGCACTACCACTGGTTCGGCTTCGCCCACCTGGCCGCCACCAGCCTGGTCAGCGGCGTCGACCTGCCCACCGTGCTGTTCCGGCTCGCCGTCCCCGCGCTCTGCGCGCTCGCCGCGGTGCTGGTGGCCGTGGTCGGCTGGCGGATCACCGGCCGGCCGTACGCCGGGGTGGTGGCCGCCGCGCTGCTGTTCACCGTGGGCGAGTTCGGCTTCGAGAACGGCTGGCGGCAGCTCTTCGGCAGCCAGGCCACCTTCGTCGTCTGGGGCAGCCCGTCGATGACGTACAGCTGGGTGCTGCTGCTGCCGCTGATCGCCGTGCTCGGTGAGATCGTGGGCCGGGCCCGCGGGTCGGGCGTGCCCGCACTGGGCCGCGGCGCGTGGGCGTTGGTGGTGCTCCTCCTGGCCGCGTCGACCGGCGCGAAGGCCAGCTCGCTGCCGGTGGTGCTGGCCGCGCTCGGGCTCACCGCCGCGGTCTCCCTGGTGGTCCGCCGCCGGCTGCCCCGGCGCGTGCTGGTCGCCGCCGGGCTGGCGCTGGCCGCGCAGTTCTTCGCCACCGCCGTGCTGTTCGCCTTCGAGAGCCACGGGGTGGTCCTCGACCCGTTCTCCGGGCTGCGCCCGTACGTGCCGACCGACCGTGCGGCCGGCGTGACCGCGCTCTTCTGGGTGCTGGCCGGGCTGGCGTTCCTGCTCAACCTCCAGCTCCGGGTGGCCGGCGCGCTGGCCCTGCTCCGGCTGCGCCGGTGGCGGCCCGAGCCGGTGCAGGTGTTCCTGATCGGTGGTGCGCTCGCCGGGCCGGCGATCTACCTGCTCGTCGGTCATCCCGGCAGCAGCAACCAGTACTTCACCCGGACCGGGTTCGCCTTCGGCGTGCTGCTCTCCGCCTGGGGCTGGGTCGAGGTGGCCGACCGGGCCGCCCTCACCGCCCGCGGCCGGTGGCTGCTCGGCGCGGGCACGGCCGGGTTCGCCGTGCTGCTCACCGCCGTGCAGCTCGACGCCGCGACCAGCACGCCGGCCCTGCCCGCGTACGCCCCGGTGCTGCCGCTGCTCCGCTGGGCCGCCGTGCTGGCCGTGCCGGTGGTGCTGGCGGCCCTGTGCTGGCCGGCTCTCGTGGGGCGCTGGCCCGGGCTGGCCGGCCGGGGCGGGCTGCTGCTGCTCACCGCCGTGCTGACCGCCGGGGCGCCGGGGCTGGTGCTGGACGCCGCGGCGACCCGGGTCTACCCGAACGGTGGGGCGTACCCGGTGGTGGCGATGCCCGCCTCCCGGGTCGAGGCGGCCCGCTGGGTGCGGGCGCACAGCGCCCCGGACGACGTGCTCGCCACCAACGCGCACTGCCGTGAGGTGGTGGACGGCTGGTGCGACGCCCGCTCGTTCTGGCTCAGCGGCTACGCCGAGCGCTCGGTGCTGGTCGAGGGGTGGGCGTTCGCGCCCCGGATGGTCGGCCGGCCGGAGGGCCCGTACGCCCCGTTCTGGGACGCCGACCGGCAACGGGCCAACGACACGGCCTTCACCGCACCGACCCCCGCCGGCCTGGCCGCCCTGCGCGACCGGTTCGGGGTGCGCTGGCTGGTGGTGGACCGGCAGGTCGGGGCGGAGTCGCCGGCCCTGCGGACGCTGGCCGACCTGCGCTTCGAGAACTCCCGGACCGCCGTCTACCGGCTGCGCTGACCCGGCCGGTCAGCCGGTGACGGCGAGGGTCCGCACGGCCAGCCGGTAGCCGGGCAGCAGGTCCGCCGCCTCGGCGATCAGGCTCTCGTTCGTGGTCAGCAGCACGGTCTGATCGCCCGCCCGGACGGCGAGCGCCCACTCCCGGCTCGCGTCGCCGGTCAGCTCGCTCGTCGACGTCCAGGTCGCCTCCACGGCGTCCACCGCGCCGGACCGAACCGTCCGGTACGCCGGGTCGGCCACCCCCTCGCCGGCCGTCACATACGCCTCCAGCGCCGGTTTCGGTCCGGTCCCCGGGTGGTCGGCCGTCCACACCCGCAGGAAGCCGGCCCCGGCCCGCCGGCCGTCGACCTCACACCGGGCGGTGGCGCCACCGCGCCGGGCGAGCACGCCGAGCGCCTCGCCCAGCTCGCCCTCGGGGATCGTGACCTGTTCCGCCTTCCGCCCTGCCGGCACCGAGAACGAGACCGGCAGCTCGCAGCCGCTGCCCGTGCCGCCGACGGCGCCGGCGGCCGGCGCGGGGGCCACCTCGTCGTACCAGGGCGGCCCGCCGGCGGCCGGCGTGCCCGCGGGGTGCCCGGTCGACCCGGCGGGGGCGGCCTGCTCGTCCGTGCAGCCGGCCAGCGCGGCCAGCGCGAGCACGGGCAGCACGGCGAACCGTCGGATCATGGCGTGCGTCCCCCGTCGATCGTGGTGCCGCCGGCGTGGCGGGCCGGGAGATCCTATCGGTGGCGGCCGGCGGGTCAGGCCGGACGGTGGGCGCGCAGCATCAGCGAGACCCCGGGCAGCGCCTTCACCGGCAGGTGACGCTCGGCCGTGACGACCGTGCGCAGTCCCAGGTTGACCAGCGGGTGCGGCGCGTCCAGGTCGCTGCCGGTCGAGCGACGTCGCCGCCACGCCGCCACCGGGCGGAGCAGCACGTTCCAGCTCCACAGCTCGTCGACCACGAGGCCGGCCTTCTCCACCACGGCCCGCAGGCCGGCGCGGTCGTAGCGGCGGACGTGCCCGACCGCCACGTCGTGCGCCGACCAGAGCCGCATGTCGGCGGGCACCGCGACCAGGGCCGTCCCGCCGGGGCGCAGCGCCCGCCGGATCTCGGCCGCCGCGAGGTGGTCCTCGTCGAAGTGCTCCAGGATGTCGAAGGCCACCACCAGGCCCAGGCCGGCCGAGGGGACCGGCAGGTGCCGGGCGTCGGCCCGGATCACGTCCAGGCCCCGCTCCCGGGCCAGCCCGGCGCCCTCGGCGCTGTACTCCAGGGCGAGCGGTCGCCAGCCGTGCGCCCGCAGCACCCGGGTGTTCCCGCCGCCGGCCGCGCCGATGTCCAGCGCCCGGCCCGGGCGGGTGCCGGCCGCGGCCAACCGGCGCAGCGCCCGGCCCAGCAGGGCCCGCCGCTCCCGGTACCACCAGTGGGTGTCCTCCAGCGCGGCGAGCTTGCGGATCTCGGTCGCTTCCACGGGTGGTGCTCCTCGACGGCTCGGCGGCCCTCACCCTAACGGCCCGGGCGGCCGGGGACCGGGCCGCCGGCAAATCCGGGCGCAACCGGGGCCGAGACGTGGCGCGGGCCCGCGTCCTGGTGTGGACGCGGGCCCGGAGCGGGTGTGCCGTGCTCAGGCCCGGGTGAAGACCAGGGCCACGTTGTGCCCGCCGAAGCCGAACGCGTTGTTCAGCGCCGCGGGGATCTCCAGGTGGCGCGCCTTGTGCGCGGCCACGTCCAGGGTGAGGCCGTCGTCCGGGTCGTCCAGGTTGATCGTCGGAGGTACGACGCCGTCCCGGATGGCCAGGATGGTGGCGATCGACTCCAGCGCACCGGCCGCGCCGAGCAGGTGCCCGGTCATCGACTTGGTGGCCGACAGCACCGGGTGGTCGCCCACCGCCTTGCGCAGCGCGCCGATCTCCAGCATGTCGCCGACCGGGGTCGAGGTGGCGTGCGCGTTGACGTGCCGGATGTCCGTCTTCGCGACGTCCGAGTCCGCGACCGCCTTGGCGATGGCCCGGATGGCGCCCTCGCCCTCGGCGTGCGGCTGCACGATGTCGTACGCGTCCGAGGTGATCCCGGCGCCGGCCAGGCGCGCGTAGACCCGGGCGCCGCGGGCGGCGGCGTGGTCGGCGCGCTCCAGGACCACCACGCCCGCGCCCTCACCGAGCACGAAGCCGTCGCGGCCCTTGTCCCACGGGCGGGACGCCTTCTCCGGCTCGTCGTTGCGGGTCGACATGGCCCGCATGGAGGCGAAGCCGGCGATCGGCAGCGGGTGGATGACCGCCTCGGTGCCGCCGGCCACCACCACGTCGGCCCGGCCGGAGCGGATGATGTCCAGGCCCAGCGCGATCGCCTCCGCGCCGGTCGCGCAGGCGCTGGCCACCGAGTGCACCCCGGCCTTGGCGCCCAGTTCCAGCCCGACCCAGGCGGCCGGGCCGTTCGGCATCAGCATGGGCACGGTGTGCGGGGAGACCCGCCGCGGGCCGGACGCCTCCAGGATGTCGTCCTGGGCGAGCAGGGTGGTGGCGCCGCCGATGCCGGAGCCGACGCTGACCGCCAGCCGCTCCGGGTCGAGCCCGGAGTCGGCCAGGCCGGCGTCCGCCCAGGCCTGCTGCGCCGCCACGATGGCGATCGCCTCGGACCGGTCCAGCCGGCGCAGCTTGACCCGGTCCAGCACCGCGGACGGGTCGACGGCGAGCTGCGCGGCGATCCGCACGGGCAGTTGCGCGGCCCACTCCTGGGTGAGCGCACTCACCCCGGAGCGGCCGGCGAGCATGGCGTCCCAGGTCGACGCGACGTCCCCGCCGAGCGGGGTCGTCGCGCCGAGCCCGGTGACGACGACGTCGGGGCGACTCATGATCAGGACTGCGCCTCGATGTAGCTGACGGCGTCACCGACGGTCTTGAGGTTCTGCACCTCGTTGTCCGGGATCTTGACGCCGAACTTCTCCTCGGCCGCCACCACGACCTCCACCATGGAGAGCGAGTCGACGTCGAGGTCGTCGGTGAAGGACTTCCCCTCGGCCACGTCGTCCGGGTTCACCCCGGCAACCTCTTCGAGGATCTCGGCGAGGCCGGCGGTGATCTCGTCACGGGTCATTGCGGTTGGTTCCTCTCATCGGGGGTTCACTCGACGGCCGGCGACGCCGGTCGTCGCACCTCGGCGCTCGCGCCCGAGGGGGTCTTCAGGGGCAGCGGACGACCTGACCGGCGTAGGTCAGGCCGCCACCGAAGCCGAACAGCAGCACCGGGGCGCCCGAGGGCACCTCGCGCCGCTCGATCAGCTTCGACAGGGCCAGCGGCACGCTCGCCGCCGACGTGTTGCCGGACTCGACGATGTCCTTGGCGATGATCGCGTTCGGGATGTTGAGCCGCTTGGCGATGCCGTCGATGATCCGGGCGTTGGCCTGGTGCGGCACGAACGCGGCCAGCTCCGACGGGTCCACCCCGGCCTTCTCGCAGGCCTGGAGCGCGAGCGGGGCCAGCGCGGTGGTGGCCCAGCGGAAGACCGCCTGCCCCTCCTGCGCGATGTACGGCCGCCAGCCCTCGATCCGGACCGCGTCGCTCTTCTCCGGCACCGAACCCCACACCACCGGTCCGACCCCGGCGGGCTCGCCCTCGGCGGTCGCGGTGACCACGGCCGCGCCGGCGCCGTCGCCGAAGATGATGCAGGTCGAGCGGTCGGTCCAGTCGGTGAAGTCGGAGAGCTTCTCCGCGCCGATGACGATCGCGTTGCGCGCCGCCCCGGCCCGGATGGCGTGGTCCACGGTGCCCAGCGCGTAGGCGAAGCCGGAGCAGGCGGTGTTGATGTCGTACGCGCCGGGGGCGCTGATGCCCAGCTTGGCCGCGACCCGGCAGGCCACGTTCGGGCTGCGGTCCACCGAGGTGCAGGTGGCCACCACGACGAGGTCGATGTCGGCGGCGGTGAGGCCCGAGGCGGCCAGCGCCTTGCCGGCGGCGGCGGTGGCCATGTCGGCCACCGTCTCGTCCCCGGCGATCCGTCGGGTGACGATGCCGACCCGGTCCCGGATCCACTCGTCGTTGGTGTCGACCATCTGGGCGAGGTCGTCGTTGGTGACCACGCGGGAGGGCTGGTAGTGCCCCATCGCGACGATCCGGCTGCCGGCCATCAGTGATTACCTTCCGTTCGCGACTGCGGGACCCGCAGGATCGGCTCGTTCCTCGCGCTCACGCCTGCTGCCCGCCGTGCCGGGCGATCAGGTCCCGCGCCGCGGGCAGGTCGTCGGGGGTGTTCAGGGTGACGATCTCCGGCGCGCCCTCGCCCTTGAGTTCGCGCTTGACCAGGCCGGCCAGGGTGCCGGCCGGCGGCAGCTCGATCACGCCGGTGACACCGAGGTCGGCCAGCGTGCGCATGCACAGGTCCCAGCGGACCGGCGCGGTCACCTGGCGGACCAGCCGCCGCACCATCTCCCGGCCCTGAGTGACCGCGGTGCCGTCGAGGTTGGAGAGCAGGGTGCGGGCCGGGTCGGCCGGGGTGATGCCGGCGGCCACCTCGGCCAGCGCGGTCTCGGCCGGGGCCATGTACGGCGTGTGGAAGGCGCCGGCCACCTTGAGCATGATGACCCGGGTCCGGGCCGGCGGCTCGGCGGCGAGCTTCTCCAGGCCGGCCACCGCGCCGGCGGCGACGATCTGGCCGGCGCCGTTGCGGTTGGCCGGGTGCAGCCCGTGCGCCTCGAGCGCGGCGAGCACCTCGTCCGGGTCGCCGCCGAGCACGGCGGCCATCCCGGTCGGCTCCAGCGCGCAGGCGGCGGCCATCTCCCGGCCGCGTACGCCGGCGAGGGTCACGGCCGCCTCGGCGGTGAGCACCCCGGCCAGGGCCGAGGCGCCGAGCTCGCCGACGCTGTGGCCGGCCACCACCGCGACGTCCTGCATCGGCAGGTGCTCGCCGGCGAGCAGCGCGGCCGCGACCAGCAGCGGCTGGGTGCGGGCGGTGTCCTTGATCTCGTCCGCGTCCGCCTGGGTGCCCAGGTGGAGCAGGTCGACGCCGGCCAGCGCCGACCACGAGCCCAGGCGCGCCGCCGCGCCCGGCAGGTCGAGCCAGGGGGTCAGGAAACCGGGCTTCTGGGAACCCTGTCCGGGGGAGAGTACGGCGAGCACGTCTACGACTCTGACGGATACTCGCGGGTCGCGCTGTAACGCACGGCACCAAACCGCACTAGAAGCTTTGGAGGATACCTACAAAGATCGGCGCCGATCATCACCTGTGTGTGCCGTTTTGCCGGCGCCTGGGGCCAATGTCTGGGTCGGGACGGGTGCGACCCCCGGGACCACCGGGTCGAGCCGACCGACCGTCAGCGCCACCTGGAGGGTGAACGCGTCGCGCGGCGTGAGCGGCGAGAAGCCGGCCACCTCGGCGACCCGCTTGAGCCGGTAACGCACCGTGTTCGGGTGCACGAAGAGCGCGCGGGCCGCGCTCTCCAGCGTGCCACCGGCGGCGAAGAAGGCGTCCAGCGTCTCCAGCAGCTCACCGCCGGCGCGGGCCAGCGGAGCGTACACGTCGTGGCGCAGCCGGCGGCGGGCCTCGGCGTCCCCGGCCAGGGCCCGCTCGGGCAGCAGGTCGGCGGCGGAGACCGGGCGAGGCGCGGTCGGCCAGGCCGGCGCGGCCCGGAAGCCGGCCAGCGCGGCGCGCGCCGAGTCGGTCGCCTCGTCCAGGCTGGGCACGGCCGGACCGACCACCACCGGGCCCTCCCCGAACGCGGTGAGCAGCTTCTCCGTGGCCGCCACCGGGTCGGCCGCCCCGCCCAGCACGATGACCAGCCGGTCGCCGTGCACACCGCCGATCACCTCGACCCCGATCCGGCGGGCCTGCCGGTAGACGGTGTGCAGCACGGCGGCCACCTCACCGCCGGGGGAGCGGCCCACCGCCACCGCCACCGGCGGCGCGTCCGACCAGCCCAGCGCCGCCGCGCGGCTGGCCAGCACGTCCGGCGAGTCGCCACGCAGCAGCGCGTCCACCAGCAACGCCTGCAACCGCGCGTCCCAGGAGCCGCGGGTCTCGGCGGCGCGGGCGTAGACCCGGGCGGCGGCGAAGGCGATCTCCCGGGAGAAGCGCAGCACGGCCTCCCGCAGCAACTGCTCCTCGCCCTTGACGGCGAGGTGCGACACCTGCTCCTCGACCACCTCGATGGTCACCTTGATCAGCGCCACGGTCTGCTGGAGGGTGATCGAGCGCGCGAGGGCCTGCGGCGCGGCCGCGAAAACCTCGTCCGACACCTCCTGGGTGCTGTCGGTCGCGCCACCGCCCTGGTGCAGCCACTGCACCAGCGACCGGACGCCGGCCTGGGCGACCAGCATGACCCAGGAGCGCTGGTCGGCCGGCAGCTCCCGGAACCAGGGCAGCGTCTCGTCCATCCGCGCCACGCTGGCGGTGGACAGCGCGCCCGCCGCCCGCTCGATGCGGCGCAGCGTCGCCGACAGTTCGGTCCCGCCCGGTTCGCTCACCGCGTGCCCTTGGCTCGCGACTGCGGGGCTCGCAACCCCGGCTCACTCCTCGCGCTCACGGCACCAGCCTGACACGCCCTGACCAGCGGCTCCACTCCGAGCCCCGCCCCACGGCCGGCCGCCGGCGGTGGCCGGTGACAATGATCTCCCGTGACCGACACCCCGCGCGACCTCGCCGACCTCGCCCACGACATCGACGCCACCTGCCGACTCACCGGCCGCTTCGTGCTCCGTTCCGGCCGGATCGCCGACGAGTACTTCGACAAGTACCGGTTCGAGGCCGACCCGGTGCTGCTGGACCGGGTCGCCGCCGGCCTGGCCGGCCTGGTCCCGCCCGGCACCGAGGTGCTGGCCGGCCTGGAGATGGGCGGCATCCCGGTGGTCACCGCGCTGGCCCGGCACGTCGGGCTGCCCTGCGCGTTCGTCCGCAAGACCGCCAAGGCGTACGGGACCGCCCGGCTCGCGGAGGGCGCGGACGTCGCCGGCCGGCGGGTGCTGGTGGTCGAGGACGTGGTGACCTCGGGCGGCCAGGTGGTGATCTCCACCGGGCAGCTCCGCGACCTGGGCGCGACCATCGAGCACGCGCTCTGCGTCATCGACCGGGGCGAGGGCGGCGCGGAGGCGCTCGCCGGGCACGGCATCGCGCTGCGCGCCCTGCTCACCCGCGCCGACCTGGACGCCGCCCGCCGGGCCTGACCGGCCCGGTCCCGGACGATCTCCACGGGTACGCGCTGAACACCCCGTCGGGCCCGGCCAGTACGGTGTCAGGGCACGTCGGGGTGACGACCGCCCGACGGGCGAAGGCGAACGTGAGGAGACCGGGATGGCGCACGGGGAGGCCGAGCACGGCTGCGCCCAGGGCGAGCCCTGCCGGCCGGGCCACCACGAGCAGCCGGCGCCCGCCAAGCACCCGCGCCGGACGGGCCTGACCCATCCGGCCGAGCCGGCCGCCGGATGGACGCCCGAGCGGGCGGACGACGAGCAGCCCGTGCCCCGCCAGCGGGCCGCCGAGCCGGCGACCCCGGCCGGGCCCGAGGCGGAGCCGGTGCAGGGCTGCCGCAGCGACCTGCCCGGCTGGGCGGGCGCCCACCGGCACGGCCCGGTCCGGCCGCGCAGCCGTGCGGTGCGCCGGGAGAGGCCCCCGCGCCGCTGGTGCTGACCCCGCAGCCGCCGTCCGGCGGTTAGCGTGGGCTGCGTGAAGGCGATGGCGATCGACGCGTACGGCCCCGCCGACCGGCTCACCCCGCGCGAGCTGCCCACCCCGCCGGTGGGGCCGGACACCGTCCTGGTCCGGGTGCGGGCCGCCGGGGTGAACCCGGTGGACGGGAAGATCCGCGAGGGGCACCTGGCCGCCCTGATGCCGAACCACTTCCCGCTGGTGCCCGGCTGGGACGCCGCCGGGGTGGTGGAGGCGGTCGGGCCGGCGGTGGCCGGGTTCGCGGTCGGTGACGAGGTGATCGGCTACGTCCGCCGCGACGACGTGCAGCACGGCACGTACGCGGAGCTGGTGCCGGCCCCGGAGCGGTGCCTGGCCGACAAGCCGGTGCAGTCGTCCTGGGCCGAGGCCGGCGGGCTGCCGCTGGCCGGGCTCACCGCCTACCAGGCGTTGCAGCTGGCCCGCACCGGCGCCGGCGACACGGTGCTGGTGCACGGCGCGTCCGGCGGTGTGGGGCACCTGGCGGTGCAGCTGGCCCGGGCGCTCGGCGCCCACCGGGTGATCGGCACGGCGAGCGAGGCCAACCACGACTTCGTGCGGTCGCTGGGCGCGGAACCGGTCAGCCACGGCGACGGCCTCCTGGACCGGGTCCGCGCGGTCGCGCCCGACGGGGTGGACGTGGCGCTGGACCTGTTCGGCGGCGACGCGCTGGACGTCTCCGCCGAGCTGCTCGCCCGGCCGGCGCGGCTGATCTCCACGGCCGACCCGGAGCACGTCACCCGGCTCGGCGGCAGCTACGTCTTCGTGAAACCGTCCACGGCCGACCTGAGCGTGCTGGCCGGGCTGGTCGACGCCGGCCGGCTCACCGTGCACGTGGCCCGGACGTTCCCGCTGGCCGAGGCGGCCGAGGCGCAGCGCCTGGTGGCGGCGGGACACGTCCGGGGCAAGGTGGTGCTGGAGGTCTGAGCCGGGGGTCAGCGGGTGCGGCGGCGCACCAGCAGCGCGATGCCGGCGAGCCCGGCGGTGATGACCACCATCACCCCGACGTTGAGCAGCAGCAGCCGCTGGAGTTCGCCCAGTGCGGCGTCGATGTCCTGCACCGGGTCGAGCGCCTCCTCCGGGATGACCCGCTCGCCGCCGCCGATGCCACCGCTGAGCGTGTCGAACTGCCGATCCAACGGGACCCCCGCGGCGCGCAGCGTCTCGGACATGTTGAGCCGGCCGAAGAACCAACCGGCCCGGGTCTTGCTCAGGTCGGGCTGCTTGGCCGGCCGGTAGACCCGGGGGCCGCCCTTGGCGAGCGGGTAGAGGTCGTAGGTCTTCGTCGGCTTGTCGGCGAAGAGCACCACGACCGTGTACTTGGGACCGAGGTCCTTGGCCGCCGGGCCACGCTGCTGGCCGCTGGCGCCCAGCCACTTGACCTGGTCGACGACCAGGTTCACCTCGGCCGGCCGGGTGTCCGCGCGCAGTCGCAGCGGCTGGTTGAGCCGATGGCCGGTGATGTCCACCCCGGCAGGCACGAGCTTGGGCTTGGGCGCCGCCTGCGCCGCTGCGACGCCGACGAGGGCCAGCGAGCACGCGGTCGCCACCACCACCCCGGCCACGGCTGCCAGCAGCCGCCTCACCTTCCGGACCATCGCCGCCTCCTCGCCCCGTTCGATGGGTGGCTTCCGCTGCAGGTCGCGCTGGATCGGCTGAGGGGTGGCCGCCGGGCGCGGAAACCGGCGTCACCTCAAAGACTCCGCAGAACGGCGCTAGGTTGCACTCGCTGGAAGAGTATTTGGAACTATTTGCGATCTGCGACCGACCAACAGAGCGGCCGATGATCAGCGGCCGGATCGTACCCGGATGGAGGGGTTCATGGGGGGCAGGGTCGCCCGTGTGGCGCGCGGCTGGTTGGTGGTGCTCGGGGTGGCGGCCGGGGTCTCGGTGCTGCTGCCGGCCGCGCCGGCGGCCGCGCACAACTCGTTGACCGGCAGCGATCCTCAGAACGGGGCGCGGGTGGCCACCGCGCCGAAGCGGATCGAGCTGCGGTTCCTCGCCGCGCCGGCGCCCGCGACGACGAAGATCACAGTCACCGGGCCGGACAACGTGGCCGCCGCCGGCGGCGCGCCGACCTTCACCGGCAACCGGGTGAGCGTGCCCTTCACCCCGGGCGCGGCCGGCCTCTACATCGTGGCCTACCGGGTCGGCTCGGCCGACGGCCATCCGGTCACCG
>NZ_JBSSLX010000156.1:0-14387 GCF_053890995.1 Micromonospora sp. I033
AGAGTTGTATAAGAGACAGGGCCAGGGGACGTCGGGCGAGGGGTGGAAGGTGATGCCGGCGGCCGTCCAGCGCGGGCCGTGGGCGGCGAGCCGCTCGCGGAAGCCGGCCCAGTCGTGCGTCGACCGGGGCGACCAGCCGAGTTCGGCGACGGCGGGCAGGCGGGGGAAGAGCATGAACTCCACCTCGGCGAGGGTGGTGACCGACTCGGTCCAGAGCGGCGCCTCCACGCCCAGCACCGCCTCGGCCGGTACGCCGGTGAGGTGCGTGCCCGGATCCCAGTCGTACGCCCGCTGCACGTCGATGAGGCCGGCCCAGTCGTGCCCGATCGGGGTGTCGGCGGCGTACTTCATGTCCAGGTAGACGCGGTTGCCGGGGGAGAGGATGAGGCGGGCGCCCCGGCGTACCGCCTCGGCGGTCTCGGGGTCGTCGCCGTTGGTGCCCCACCACTGGAGCACCCGCCCGTCGACGTGTCCGGTCGGGGCGAGCTGGTGCCAGCCGACCACGGTCTTGCCGGTCGCCGCGACCAGTGTCTGGGCCCGCTCGACGAAGGCGCGGTAGGTGTCGGCCGGCACCTTGAACGCCTCGTCGCCGCCGAGGTGCAGCCACGGGCCGGGGGTGAGGGCGGCGACCTCGCCGACCACGTCGGCGACGAAGGCGTACGTGCGCTCGTCGGCGGGGTCGACGTAGCTGAAGCCGACCTCGGTGCCGGTGTACGGCGGCGGCGGGACCTTGCCGGGCGCCAGCTCCGGGTAGGCGACCAGGGCCGCGTTGGTGTGCCCCGGCAGGTCGATCTCCGGCACCACGGTGACGTGGCGGCGGGCGGCGTACTCGACGATCCGACGGTAGTCGGCCTGGGTGTAGTAGCCGCCGGGGCCGCCGCCCACCTCGGTGACCCCGCCGACCTCGGCGAGCCGGGGCCAGGAGTCGACGGCGATCCGCCAGCCCTGGTCGTCGGTGAGGTGCAGGTGCAGGTGGTTGAGCTTGTAGCGGGCCAGGTGGTCGACCACCCGCAGCACGTCCTCGACGGGGAAGAAGTGGCGGGCCACGTCGAGCATGGCGCCCCGGTAGGGGAAGCGCGGCCGGTCGACGATCGTGCCGCCGGGCACCGCCCAGCGCTCGGCGACCGGAGCGGCGCTGTCGATCGCGGCGGGCAGGAGCTGACGCAGCGTCTGCGCGCCGTGGAACAGCCCGGCCGGGGTGGCGGCGGTGATCCGCACCCCGGCCCCGGTCACGTCGAGCCGGTAGCCCTCGTCACCAGACCCGGCGGCCACCTCCGCGACACCGACGCCGGCAGCACCGGCCTCCGCGTCGACCGCGCCGTCACCATCGCCCGCGCCGTCAGCGTTGACCGCGCCGACACCGTCGCCCGGGCCGTCAGCGTCGACCGCACCCGCCGTGGCGACGGGATGCGCGTCGGCAAGCGGAGCCGTCGACAGGGTCAGCACGAGCGGGCCGTCGGCGTCGGGCGCGTCGGTGACCGGCAGCGGGAAGCCGGTGGCCGGGCGCAGCCACTCGGCGAGCTGCTCGGCGACGTCCCGACCGGCCGGAACGACCCGGATCGCGGCGTCCGCGGGCAGCGTGAAGTCCGCCGCCGGGTCGGGGAGCACCCGCTCCGGGGCGGGCACCACGTCGCCGAGGCTGACCGGCGCGGGCGGGGCGAGCAGGTCCCCGGCCCGCCGGGCGGCGGTGCGGGCCAGCTCGGCGGCGGTCGGCTGGCTGCCGGGCAGGCGGTCGAGCGGCTCGGGACCGCTCTCGGTGGGTGCGGCGGGGGTGGTCGGCACGGCGACGGCTCCGGGGTGTATTTGCGCGGGATATGGCAATGGTCAGGTTCAGCAAAACCAGTGCCGTCAAGAGTACGAGGGGAATCGGAATTGCGTGATAGTGCGCGTGGAAGCGTTCCCAAAAACCGGTACGGACGCGGATAGTGGTGACCGTTGTGCCGATTGTCACCGAACGGTCCCAGGCCACTCGAAGTTCGCTTAACCTTCGCCCACCGATCGCTGACGACGCCGGGATTACCGGTGGTCGCTCCCGGGGTATGTCCGAACTGAACCTTCGTTAAGTGTCAATGGCGCGCGTGGGAGGCTCTGGTGGCAGCGCAAGAGACGGTCGAGCACAAGTACGTCTACGACTTCGCCGAGGGCAACAAGGACCTCAAGGACCTGCTCGGCGGCAAGGGGGCCAACCTGGCCGAGATGACCAATCTCGGCCTGCCGGTCCCGCCCGGCTTCACCATCACCACCGAGGCCTGCAAGGCGTACCTGGCGACCGGCCGGGAGCCGGACGGGCTGGCCGACCAGATCGAGGCCCACCTGGAGGCCCTGGAGCGGGAGATGGGCCGCAAGCTCGGCGACCCGCAGGACCCGCTGCTGGTCTCGGTCCGCTCCGGCGCCAAGTTCTCGATGCCCGGCATGATGGAGACCGTCCTCAACGTCGGCCTCAACGACCGCAGCGTGGTGGGGCTGAGCGCGCAGGCCGGCGGCAACGACCGGTTCGCCTGGGACTCCTACCGGCGGCTGATCCAGATGTTCGGCAAGACCGTCTGCGAGGTGCCGGGCGAGGAGTTCGAGCACGCGCTCGACGAGGCCAAGCGCGCGAAGGGCACCGACCTCGACCTCGACCTGGACGCCGACGACCTGCGCGGGCTGGTCGACGCGTACAAGAAGATCTTCGCCAAGCACACCGGGCGCGAGTTCCCGCAGGAGCCGCGCGAGCAGCTCGACCTGGCCATCCGGGCGGTCTTCGAGTCGTGGAACGCCGAGCGCGCGGTGGTCTACCGCCGCCAGGAGCGCATCCCGGCCGACCTGGGCACCGCGGTCAACGTGGTGGCCATGGTCTTCGGCAACCTCGGCTCCGACTCCGGCACCGGCGTGGCGTTCACCCGCGACCCCGCCAGCGGCGCGCAGGGCATCTACGGCGACTACCTGGCCAACGCCCAGGGTGAGGACGTGGTGGCCGGCATCCGCAACACCGTGCCGTTGCAGGAGCTGGAGCGGATCGACAAGAAGTCCTACGACGAGCTGCTGGACTACATGGCCCGGCTCGAGGAGCACTACAAGGATCTCTGCGACATCGAGTTCACCATCGAGCGCGGCAAGCTCTGGATGCTCCAGACCCGGGTCGGCAAGCGCACCGCCGCCGCCGCGTTCGTGATCGCCGGCCAGCTCGTCGACGAGGGCCTGATCGACCTGGACGAGGCGCTGCACCGGGTCAACGGCGCGCAGCTCGCCCAGCTGATGTTCCCGCGCTTCCAGCTCGACCACGAGTTCCAGCCGGTGGCCAAGGGCATCGGCGCCTCGCCCGGCGCCGCCTCCGGCAAGGTGGTCTTCACCTCCGCGCGGGCCGTCGAGCTGGCCGCCGAGGGGGAGTCGGTGATCCTGGTCCGCCGCGAGACCAACCCCGACGACCTCAACGGCATGATCGCCGCCAAGGGCATCCTCACCTCGCGTGGCGGCAAGACCAGCCACGCCGCCGTGGTGGCCCGCGGCATGGGCAAGACCTGTGTTTCCGGCGCCGACGAGCTGGACGTCAACGTGCCGGCGAAGAAGTTCACCGTCGCGGGGCAGACCGTCAACGAGGGCGACATCGTCTCCATCGACGGCACCACCGGCAAGGTCTACCTCGGCGAGGTGCCGGTCATGCCGTCCGAGGTGGTGCAGTACTTCGAGGGCGAGCTGGACCCGGAGCAGACCGACGACGCCCTGGTCAGGGCCGTACACCGGATCATGACGCACGCCGACGGGACGCGGCGGCTGCGGGTCCGGACGAACGCCGACACCGGCGCCGACGCGGCCCGGGCGCGGCGGTTCGGTGCCGAGGGCATCGGCCTGTGCCGCACCGAGCACATGTTCCTCGGCGACCGCCGGGAGCTGGTGGAGCGGCTGATCCTTGCCGGCACCGACGAGGAGCGGGAGTCCGCGCTCGCCGCGCTGCTGCCGCTCCAGCGGGAGGACTTCATCGAGATCTTCCGCGAGATGGACGGCCTGCCGGTCACCGTGCGGCTGATCGACCCGCCGCTGCACGAGTTCCTGCCGCCGCTGGAGCAGCTCGCGGTCAACGTGGCGGTCGCCCAGGAGCGCGGCGAGGACGTGGCCAAGGAGGAGGCGCTGCTCGCCGCCGTCCGGCGGATGCACGAGGAGAACCCGATGCTGGGCCTGCGCGGCGTCCGGCTCGGCCTGGTCATCCCGGGTCTGTTCGCGATGCAGGTCCGCGCGATCGCCGAGGCCGCCGTCGAGGTCACCCGGTCCGGCGGAACGGCCTGTCCGGAGATCATGGTCCCGCTGGTCGGCGCGGTCCAGGAGCTGGAGACGGTACGCGCCGAGGCCGAGAGGATCATCGCCGACGTGGTCGGGAACAGCGGCGTCGAGGTGCTGATCGGCACCATGATCGAGGTGCCCCGGGCGGCGCTGACCGCCGGCCAGATCGCCGAGGCGGCGCAGTTCTTCTCCTTCGGCACCAACGACCTCACCCAGATGGGCTGGGGCTTCTCCCGGGACGACGTCGAGGGCGCGTTCTTCTGGCGCTACCTGGAGCTGGGCATCTTCGGCATCTCGCCGTTCGAGTCGATCGACCGGGAGGGTGTCGGCCGGCTGGTCCGGATCGCCGCCGAGGAGGGCCGGGCGGCCCGGCCGGGGCTGAAGCTCGGGGTCTGCGGCGAGCACGGCGGCGACCCCGACTCGGTGCACTTCTTCCACGAGGTCGGCCTCGACTACGTCTCCTGCTCACCGTTCCGGGTGCCGGTCGCGCGGCTGGAGGCCGGCCGCGCGGCGATCACCACCACCGGTTCCGACTCCCGCTGACGGCGTGACGCATCCGGGGCCGCCGACGCTCAGGTCGGTGGCCCCGCTTGCGTCCGGGCGCGCCATTCCGGCCCGCCGGGCGTAACCTGGGCTCCCGCGTACGTGTCGATCAGGAAGGGTGGCCGCATGACCAGCGTCTGGGAGAACCTGACGGTCGACGCCCAGGACCCGTCCCGGCTCGCCCACTGGTGGGCGGAGGCGCTCGGCTACCAGGTGATCAGCGACAAGCCGGACGAGGTGGAGATCCGCCGCGCGCCGGACGCGCTGCCCGGCATCGTCTTCGTCCCGGTCACCGCGCCCAAGGAGGGCAAGAACCGGCTGCACATCGACCTGCGCCCGGCCGACCTGGAGGCGGAGGTGGAGCGCCTGGTCGACATGGGCGCCCGGCACGTCGACATCGGGCAGGGCGAGGTGGAGTGGACCGTCCTGTCCGACCCGGAGGGCAACGAGTTCTGCGTTCTGCGGCCGCGGGGATGACGGTTGACCGCCGGTCCCGGGGCTGACGACGCGGCGCGCCTGGTCACCGAGGCACCCAAGGACACCGGGTACGGGCGGTCGCCGTACGAGCGGGACCGGGCCCGGGTGCTGCACTCGGCCGCGTTCCGCCGGCTCGCCGCGAAGACCCAGGTGCACACCGCCGGCACCGACGACTTCCTGCGCACCCGGTTGACCCATTCCCTGGAGGTGGCGCAGATCGCCCGGGAGATGGGCGCCCGGCTCGGCTGCGACCCGGACGTGGTGGACACCGCCGGGCTGGCGCACGACCTCGGCCACCCGCCCTTCGGGCACAACGGTGAGGACGCCCTGGACGCGCTCGCCGCCGGCTGCGGCGGCTTCGAGGGCAACGCCCAGACGCTGCGGGTGCTCACCCGGCTGGAGGCCAAGGTGCTCGCGCCGGACGGCCGTTCCGCCGGGCTGAACCTGACCCGGGCCGCGCTCGACGCGGTCGGCAAGTACCCCTGGGAGCGCCGGCCCGGCCGGCGCAAGTTCGGGGTGTACGCCGACGACCGCCCGGTCTTCGCCTGGCTGCGCGAGGGTACCCCGCCCGGCGACCGGCGCTGCCTGGAGGCGCAGGTGATGGACTGGGCCGACGACGTGGCCTACTCGGTGCACGACGTCGAGGACGGCATCCACGGCGGCTACGTCAGCCTGCGCCCGCTGCTCGTGGACGCCGACGAGCGGCGGGCGCTCTGCGCCGACGTGGCGGCCGCGTACTCCGGTGAGGCCCCGGAGGACCTGGGCGAGGTGCTGGCCGAGCTGCTCGCCGAGCCGGTGCTCGCCCCGCTCGCCGCGTACGACGGCAGCCACCGGGCCCTCGCGGCGCTGAAGACCACCACCAGCGTGCTCACCGGCCGTTTCGTGTCGACGGTGGTGGCCGCCACCGAGGAGCGCCACGGCCCCGGCCCGCACCGCCGCTACGCCGCCGACCTCGTGGTGCCGCGCCGGATCCGGGCCCAGTGCGCGCTGCTCAAGGGCATCGCCCTGCGCTACGTCATGCGCCGCCCCGGCGCCGGCCCCCGGTACGCGCAGCAGCAGGAGATCCTCGCCGAGCTGGTCGCCGCCCTGCTGGACCGGGCCCCGGACGCGCTCGACCCGGTCTTCGCGCCGCTGTGGCGGGCCGCCCCGGACGACGCCGCCCGGCTGCGCGTGGTGGTCGACCAGGTGGCCTCGCTCACCGACCCGGCGGCCCTGGCCTGGCACGGGCGCCTGGTGGCGGGCCGCTGACCAGCCGTGACGGAAGTCCGCAGTCGGACACCCCGGTGGGGGAGATCAGCAACTTAGGCTAGCCTAAGAAGCATGACGGAGCAGCGCCCCAGGAAGCTCACCGCCGCCACGGTCGTCCGGACCGGGCGGCCCACCCCGCACCTGATCCGCCTCGTGCTCGGCGGTGCGGAGCTGACCGGCCTGCCGGTGGGCGCCTACACCGACCACTACGTGAAGTTCGTCTTCCCGCCGGCCGGTGTGCGCTACCCGCACCCGACGGACCTGGCCACGATCAAGCGCGAGTTCCCGGCGGAGCAGTGGCCGCGGCTGCGCGCGTACACGGTGCGGGCCTGGGACGCGGCGGCCGGCGAGCTGACCGTGGACGTCGTGCACCACGGCGACGAGGGGCTGGCCGGGCCGTGGGCCGCTGGGCTGCGCCCCGGCGACCGGGTGCTGTTCGCCGGCCCCGGCGGCGCGTACGCCCCGGACCCGGCGGCCGACTGGCACCTGCTGGCCGGCGACGAGAGCGCGCTGCCGGCGATCGCCGCCGCCCTGGAGCGGCTGCCCGCCGGCGCGCCCGCCAAGGTGTACGTCGAGGTGGGCGGCCCCGCCGACGAGCTGCCGCTGGCCAGCGCGGGCGCGGTCGAGCTGCGCTGGCTGCACCGCGCCGGCCGCCCGGTGGGCGAGCCGCTGGTCGAGGCGCTCCGCGCGCTGGACTTCCCGCCCGGCCGGGTGCACGCGTTCGTGCACGGCGAGGCCAGCGCGGTCAAGGAGCTGCGCCGGCTGCTGCGCATCGAGCGCGGGGTGCCCCGGGGCGACCTGTCGATCTCGGGCTACTGGCGGCGCGGCATGGACGACGAGGGCTGGCGTTCCACCAAGGCGGCCTGGAACGCCCAGGTCGAGGCCGAGGAGTCGGCCGTCATCGCCGCCTGACCCTCCGCGTGATCAGGACGGCCCGGTGCCGGGCGGTGGGGTGAGGGAGCGGTCCGTGAGGACCGTGCCGACCGTGGCGGCGGAGGCCGCGATCCGGTGGCGGATCGCCCGCAGGTGCAGCGCGATCGCGGCGGGCACGAGCAGCGCCGCGACGGTGGCCGCGAGCCAGGGCGGGGCGACCGCCAGGACGGCGAGCGCGGCGGCCAGGCCGACCAGCGCGCTGTTCATCAGCGCGATCATGCCGGCCTGGCTGACCAGGTCGCGGAACCAGTGCCGGCGGAACGGCTCGGGCGCGAACGGGCCCGCGTCGTCCAGCGTCGGCATGACCAGGTAGGGCGCCAGGTCGGGTGCCCGGCGGGCCAGGTAGGTGCGCAGCACGGTGGCGGCGACGGCGTACCGGCGGCCCCGGTCGTTCAGCTCGACCTGCCGGGCGAAGACCGACACGCCGAGCAGCAGGACCAGCAGGCCCAGCCCGGCCAGCACGGCGGGCGCCACCCGGCCGCCCGGCGGGCCGGCGCTGATCAGCCCGGCCGACACGGCGGTCGCCCCGGAGGCCACCGCCAGGAAGAAGGTGAACCGGGCTGCGGACTGGTCGTGCACGGCCCGGCTCAGTTCGCGCAGGTGCTCGTACTCGGCGAGCGCGACGGTCAGTTCGGTGTCCTCGGTCATCGGGTCCCACCGTATCCAAGATCCGCAATGGGTGGTGAAGCGGGTGTACCTCGGGTTGTAGTAGAGGTGCTACATTTCGCGGTATGACTGCGGTCGAACTCCCGGGGGCCGCCGCGGCCCCCCATCCACCCGACCAGGACCTGGTCCTCGACGTCCGCGACCTGCGCATGCGGTACGGCACCGTCGACGTGCTGCACGGGGTCGACCTCACCGCCCGGCGCGGCGAGGTGCTCGCCCTGCTCGGTCCCAACGGCGCCGGCAAGACCACCACCATCGAGATCCTGGAGGGCTTCCGGCTGCGCTCGGCCGGGTCGGTCCGGGTGCTCGGCGTCGACCCCGGCCGGGGCGACGAGCGCTGGCGCGCCCGGGTGGGCGTGGTGCTCCAGTCGTGGCGCGACCACGGCAAGTGGCGGGTCCGGGATCTGCTGGCCCACCTCGGCGACTTCTACGCGCCGTACGCCACCGACCGGATCTCCCGGCCCTGGCCCACGGACGAACTGCTGGACACGGTCGGCCTGACCCCGCACGCCGGCAAGCGGGTGCACCAGCTCTCCGGCGGGCAGCGCCGCCGGCTCGACGTGGCGGTCGGCATCGTCGGCCGCCCGGAGCTGCTCTTCCTGGACGAGCCGACGGTCGGCTTCGACCCGGCCGCCCGGCGGGAGTTCCACGAGCTGGTGCACCGCCTGGCCGACCTGGACGAGACCACCATCCTGCTCACCACGCACGACCTGGACGAGGCGGAGAAACTGGCCGACCGGATCCTCATCCTGGCCGGTGGCCGGATCATCGCCGACGGGTCGCCCGACGAGCTGGCCCGCCGGGTGGCCGGCGACGCGGAGATCCGCTGGACCCGCGACGGCGAGCGCTACGTGCACGCCACGCCCGACGCCACCGGCTTCCTGCGCGACCTGCTCCGCGAGCACGGCGACCGGGTGCAGGAGCTGGAGGTCCGCCGGGCCAGCCTGGAGGACGCCTACATCACGCTGGTCCACGAGGAGGAGTCCGGGCTGCGGGCCGGCCGGGCCGCCCGGGTCTGGCAGCAGGGGAGCGAGCGATGAACCCGACCGCGACGGCCGTTCGGGCCGGTTTCCGGCGCGGCATGATCGAGCTGCGCAACACCTTCACCAACGCACAGGACCTCTGGAACTACTTCTTCCCGACCGCGGTCCTGCTGGTCGCCATGTTCTTCATGCGCGGCTCCACGGTGCCCGGCACCGACTTCTCCCTCGGCGCCCGGGCGCTGCCCAGCACGATCGGCATGGGTCTGATCTTCGGCGGGCTGCTCGGCCTGTCCCAGCAGCTGATCGTCGACCGGGAGGACGGCACCCTGCTGCGCGCCAAGGCGACGCCGAACGGGATGCTCGGCTACCTGATCGGCAAGATCGTGCTGATCTCGGCGGTGTCGCTGATCGGCGTGGTGCTGCAGCTCACGCCGGGGCTGTTCTTCCTGGACGGGATCCGGCTCGGCGACCCCGCCGCCTGGCTCACCCTGGCCTGGGTGGTGCCGCTCGGGCTCGTGGCGACGCTCCCGTTGGGCGCCGTGATCGGCTCGCTGATCGAGAATCCCCGGAACATGGGCCTCGTGGTGCTGCCGATCTTCGGCCTCATCGCGCTCTCCGGCATCTTCTACCCGATCAACGGCCTGCCCGGCTGGCTCCAGGGCGTCGCCCAGGTCTTCCCGGTCTACTGGCTAGGGTTGGGCATGCGCTCGGCGCTGCTCCCCGCCGACCTGGCAACCGTCGAGCTGGGCGGATCCTGGCGGCACCTGGAGACCTTCGGCGTGCTCAGCGGGTGGGCGACGCTCGGGCTGGTGCTGGCCCCGGTGGTGCTGCGGCGGATGGCCCGGCGCGAGTCCGGCTCGCGGGTGGCGGCCCGCCGGGAGCGGGCCATGCAGCGGGTCGGATGAGAGGGCGCCGATGAGCGAGACCGTGCACAACCGGATCGCCGTGCTGCGTGCCGAACGGGGGATCTCCCGGCGGCAGCTCGCCGACGCGCTGGGCGTGCACTACCAGACGGTCGGCTACCTGGAACGGGGCGAGTTCCGGCCCAGCCTGCACCTGGCGCTGCGGATCGCCGCCTACTTCCAGGTGCCGGTCGAGGTGGTCTTCTCCATCGAGCCGTTCCCCCGGATCGGCGACGCCGCCGCCGGAGCCGGTCGCTCGGCGTGACCGGGGGCGGGCGGCGTCCGCCACACGCCCGTCCCCCCGACCGCCGGATCGTCGGTCCGGCAGGGCAGGATGTACGCCGAGGAGGTGGCGGAGATGGCGGGGCGGATCCGGGACGAGGACATCGCGCTGGTCCGCGAGCGCACCTCCATCGCCGAGGTCATCTCCGACACGGTGACGCTCAAGTCGGCCGGCGGCGGCAACCTCAAGGGCCTCTGCCCGTTCCACGACGAGAAGAGCCCCTCGTTCAACGTCTCGCCGGCCCGCAACGTCTGGTACTGCTTCGGCTGCGGAGCCGGCGGTGACGCGATCAAGTTCCTGATGGACGCCGAGCACCTGAGCTTCGTCGAGTCCGTCGAGCGGCTCGCCGCCCGCGCCGGCATCCAGCTGCGCTACGTCGAGGACGACCGCTCGGCCCCGCGTCCCCGCCCCCAGCAGGGGCAGCGGCAGCGCCTGGTGGCCGCGCACGCCGCCGCCGTCGAGTTCTACCGCGCCCAGCTCACCACGGCCGGCGCCCGGCGGGCCCGGGAATTCCTTGCCGAGCGCGGCTTCGACCGGGCCGCCGCCGAGCGCTACGGCTGCGGCTTCGCCCCCGACGCCTGGGACCTGCTCACCAAGCACCTGCGCCAGCAGGGCTTCACCCACGACGAGCTGGTCACGGCGGGGCTGTCCCGCCCGTCCCGTTCGGGCAGCCTGATCGACCGGTTCCGGCGCCGGCTGCTCTGGCCGATCCGCGACCTCACCGGCGACACGATCGGCTTCGGGGCCCGCAAGCTCTTCGACGACGACGACGGCCCGAAATACCTGAACACCCCCGAGACGCCGATCTACAAGAAGTCGCACGTCCTCTACGGCATCGACCAGGCCAAGCGGGAGATCGCCAAGCAGGGCAAGGTGGTGGTGGTCGAGGGCTACACCGACGTGATGGCCTGCCACCTGGCCGGCGTGCCCACCGCGGTGGCGACCTGCGGCACCGCGTTCGGCGCCGACCACATCGGGGTGCTGCGCCGGCTGCTGATGGACACCGACGCCGTGGCCGGCGAGATCATCTTCACCTTCGACGGGGACGCCGCCGGCCAGAAGGCCGCCCTGCGCGCCTTCGAGGACGACCAGCGTTTCGTCGGGCGTACCTTCATCGCGGTCAGCCCCGACAACATGGACCCGTGCGAGCTGCGCCTGGCCAAGGGCGACCTGGCCGTGCGCGACCTGGTCGCCCGCCGCGAGCCGCTTGTCGACTTCGCGCTCCGCCACGTGATCAACCGCTACGACCTGGACACCGTCGACGGCCGGGTGGAGGCGATGCGCCGGGCCGCCCCGCTGGTCGCCAAGATCAAGGACCGGGAGAAGCGCCCGGAGTACGTCCGCAAGCTCGCCGGCGACCTCGGCATGGAGATCGAGCCGGTGCAGCGGGCCGTGCTGGCCGCCGCCCACGGGCAGCCCGCCGGGGAGGCGACCGCGCCGGCCCGCCCCGCCCCGGCCGCACCCACGGTGGACAGTCCGCAGTCGATGGTCGAGCGGGAGGCGCTGAAGCTCGCCCTCCAGGAGCCGGTGCTGGCCGGCCCGATGTTCGACGCGGTGGAGGCGGCCGAATACCGGCACCCCGTGCACGTCGCGGTCCGCGCGGCCGTCGCGGCGGCCGGCGGGGCGGCGACCGCGGCCGGCGGCGCGGTGTGGATCGAGCAGGTGCGCGACGCCTGCGACGACCTGGCCGGCCAGGCGCTCGTCGGCGAGCTGGCCGTGGAGCCGCTGCGCATCGACGGCGAGCCCGACCCCCGGTACGTCTCGATCACCATGGCCCGCCTCCAGTGGGGTTCGGTGACCGGGCGGATCAAGGACCTCAAGTCGAAAATCCAGCGGATCAACCCGGTGAGCAACAAGGACGAGTACTTCGCCCTCTTCGGGGAACTGCTCTCGCTGGAGCAGCACGCGCGGGCACTGCGCGAGCAGGCCGCCGGAGGGCTGTGATGGGACTGTTCAACCGCAAGCCGAAGCTGCCGCCCGCCGACCGGCCGCCGCTGCACGCCGACGAGCGAGTGCTGGCCTGGGCCGCCGTCGGCAACGGCGAGGGCGACGGCGTGGTGGTGGCCAGCAACCTCGGGCTGTGGCTGCCCGGCCGGGGTGAGCGGATCGGCTGGCACGACGTCCTCAAGGCGGTCTGGTCCGGCCGCGAGCTCACCGTCACCCCCGCCGACCGGGTCGCCGAACGGGACGGCTACCTGGTGGTCGCCGACTGCCCGGCCGAGACCTACCTGCTGCTCGACCCGGGTGACCTGCCGCACCAGGTGCGGGCCCGGGTCACCCGCTCGGTCGCGTACACCGCGCACCACCCGGTGCCCGGCGGCGCCGGCCGGATCGCCGCCCGCCGGGTGCCCGGCGTGGACGGGCTGACCTGGACGGTGCGCTACGACCCGGGCACGCCCACCGACGACGAGGCGGTGGCCGCCGAGACCGACCGGCTGGTCGCCGCCGCCCGGGCCGCCACCGCTCCCGCGAACCTCTGAGCCGTCAGCCGTCGCGATACCAGCGCACCGCGCCCGGGTGCAGCGGGATCGGCTCGGTGACGGCGGCGCTCTGCCGGGTGAAGTTCGCCGCCTCCGGGTGCACCTTGATCAGCTCACCCTGCCAGGTGAAGAGCACCCGGGTCAGGTCGTACGCGAGCTGGTCCGGCATGTCCGCCGCCACCAGGATCACGTTCGCCACCGTGATGGTCGGCGTGGCCGCCGGGGTGCCGTAGACCTCCCCGGGCAGCGTGGCCGTGGTGTAGACCGAGCCGTAGCGGGCGGCCAGCGGCTCGATCAGCTCGGTGAGCGGGAGCAGCCGGAACGTGCCGGGCGCGCTGGAGAGCAGGTCCTTGACGCCGGGGGTGGGCAGGCCGCCGGAGAAGAACATCCCGTCCAGGCTGCCCGCCCGCATCCGCTTCACGGTCTCCGGCAGCGACAGGGTGAGCCGCTGGATGTCCCGGTCCGGGTCGATCCCACCGGCGGTGAGCAGCCGGCCGGCGATGATGTCCGTGCCGGACTTCGGCGAACCGGTGGAGATCCGCTTGCCGCGCAGGTCGGCGAAGCTGCCGATCTTGCCGTCGGCCCGGACGATCACGTGGGTGTAGTTGCTGTAGACGCGGGCCAGCGCCCGTACCGGCTGCGGTTGGCCGTCGAACGCGCCCCGGCCGCTGACCGCGTCCGCGGCCGTGTCGGCCAGGCTGAAGGCGATCTCCATGTCGCCGCCGGCCAGCCGGGTGATGTTCTCCACCGAGGCCCCGGTCGGCTCGGCCCGCGCCTCGTAGCCGGGCAGGTGCCGGCTGATCAGGTCGGCGTAGCCGCCGCCGAGCTGGTAGTAGACGCCGGTGGTGTTGCCGGTGGCCAGGAAGATCCGCCCGTCGTGCCAGGCCCGCGGCCCGGAGTCGGCCCCGCCGCAGCCGGCCGTCAGGGCGGCCAGCAGGAGCGCGGCGGCCAGCCGCAGGGGACGGCCGGTCACCGCCGGGCCGCCGGTTCCAGCGCCTCCGCCACCCGCTGGACCAGGGTCGCCGTCTCGTAGCCGATCTGGCCCAGGTCGCAGCCGGGCGCGGCGAGCACCCCGAGCAGCGCCCGCTCGCCGACCGCCATCACCAGCATCACCCCGCCGTCCATGTCGACGATCTGCTGGCGTACCCGGCCGGCGGACATGAGCCGGGCCGCGCCCACGGTCAGGCTGGCCAGCCCGCTGATCACCGCGGCGAGCTGGTCGACCTGGTCGGGCGCGAGGTCGGGGGACGCGGCCAGCCGCAGGCCGTCCTCGGACACCGCGAGGGCGTGCGACACGTCCGGCACCTGCTCGGCGAAGTTCGCGAGCAGCCAGTCGAGCCCGGCGGTCACGGGTGAGGTCATGGATTTCTCCCGGTGGGTGTGGTGTTCGGGGCACGGCGCATCGCGCTGGCCACCCCCTCGGCGAGGGCGGACAGGCGGGCGCGTACCACCTCGGGGTCGAGCAGGTCCTCCGCGGGCCGGGGCGGCGGGGCGGTGCTGGGCAGCGATGCGGGAAGCTGCCCGCCCCGGGTCCGGCGCGGCAGCGCGGCGGCGGTGGTCAACGAGGGCGCCGGGGAACCCGCCGGCCGGATCCGCGCGGTGCTCGGCGCCAGCA
>NZ_JBSSLX010000157.1:0-14044 GCF_053890995.1 Micromonospora sp. I033
CGTCACCCGCCGCCGGCGGCGCAGCCGGCGACCCCGGCCGAGCGCCCGGGCGGCCAGGTCCGGGGCCGGGCCGGCACCGTCCGCGAGTTCGCGTACGGCCGCCCGGAGGGTCTCGTCCAGCGACGTGCTCATCGGGTCACCTCCGCTCGACTGGTCCGCTCGTCCAGCCCCGGCACCAGCTGGCGGAGCCGGGCCAGCGCCTTGGCGCTCTGGCTGGCCACCGTGCCGGTCCGGCAGCCGAGCAGCGCCGCGGTCTGCTCGACGCTCAGGTCCTCCAGGTACCGCAGGGTCAGCACGGCCCGCTGCCGGGGCGGCAGCGCGCGCAGCGCGTCCCGCAGCAGCAGCCGCAGGTCGCTGTCCTCGCCGGCCGCCGCCCGCTCCGGCAGCTCCGCCAGCGGCACCTCGGGACGCCGCGCCCGGCGCCGCCAGCCGGAGACCTGGTCGTGGTAGAGGATCCGTTTCACGTACGGTTCCGCGTCGCCGCGGATCCGGGGCCAGCGCGCGTACGCCTTCGCCAGCGCGTTCTGGAGCAGGTCCTCCGCCGCATGCTGGTTTCCCGCCAGCGCGTACGCGACGCGCAGCAGGACCGCTCCCCGTTCGTTGACGAACGCGGTGAACTCCCCGTCGACCTCAGCCACCGCCCACCTCCGTAGCTCAGACGCCCGGGGCGGGAGGAACTTTGCCTCATCGCGCGGGACAATGGGTGACATGCGTTGGACCATGCTCGACTCGCCGATCGGGGAATTCTCCGTCGGCACCGACGGGGAGGCCGTCCGCGGGGCGCACTTCGGCCGGGTGGCGTCGGCGACCGACGAGCCCGGCGACGACGTCGCCCGGTTGGCCGTGGCCGAGCTGCGGGCGTACTTCGCCGGTGAGCTGACCGCGTTCAGCGTGCCGGTGGTGGCGCCGCGCGGCTCGGAGTTCGAGCGGGCGGTGTGGCGGGAGATGACCCGCATCCCGTACGGGGAGACGAAGACCTACGGCGAGGTGGCGAAGACGGTCGGCGACCCCGGGGCGGCCCGGGCGGTCGGGGTGGCGTGCAACCGCAACCCGGTCCCGGTGCTCGTGCCCTGCCACCGGATCGTCGGGGCGGGCGGCAAGCTGGTCGGTTTCGGTGGCGGGCTGCCCCGCAAGGTGACCCTGCTGGAGCTGGAAGCCGGCGTGGCGCTGCGGCGCGCCTGGTCCTGACGTACGCGAGAAGGAAGGCCGGGTCCGCGCGGACCCGGCCTTCCTTCCGTCGATCAGCGCGTCAGCGCTCGACCTCGCCGGCGATGAACGCCTCGACGGCGGCGTGCGCGTCGTGGTCGGCGTACTGCACCGGCGGGGACTTCATGAAGTACGAGGAGGCGGAGAGGATCGGGCCACCGATCTTCCGGTCCAGCGCGATCTTCGCGGCCCGGACGGCGTCGATGATGACACCGGCCGAGTTCGGCGAGTCCCACACCTCGAGCTTGAGCTCGGCGTTGAGCGGGGTGTCACCGAAGGAGCGGCCCTCCAGGCGGATGTACGCCCACTTCCGGTCGTCCAGCCACGGCACGTGGTCGGACGGGCCGATGTGCACGTCGCTCTTCTGCATCTCGTGCGGGATCTGCGAGGTCACCGACTGGGTCTTCGAGATCTTCTTCGAGACCAGGCGGTTGCGCTCCAGCATGTTCATGAAGTCCATGTTGCCGCCGAAGTTGAGCTGGTAGGTGCGCAGCAGCTCGACCCCGCGGTCCTCGAAGAGCTTCGCCAGGGCGCGGTGCACGATGGTGGCGCCGACCTGGCTCTTGATGTCGTCACCGACGATCGGCAGGCCCGCATCCTCGAACTTCTTCGCCCACTCCGGGTCGGAGGCGATGAAGACCGGCAGGGCGTTCACGAACGCGCAACCGGCGTCGATCGCGGCCTGGGCGTAGAACTTGTCGGCCTGCTCGGAACCCACCGGCAGGTAGGAGACGACCACGTCGACCTGCGCGTCGCGCAGCGCCTGGGCCACGTCGACCGGCTCGGCGTCCGACTCCTCGATGATCTCGCGGTAGTACTGGCCGAGACCGTCGAAGGTCGGGCCGCGCTGCACGGTGACGCCGGTCGGCGGCACGTCGCACAGCTTGATGGTGTTGTTTTCGCTGGCCACGATGGCCTCGGCGAGGTCCATGCCCACCTTCTTGGCGTCCACGTCGAACGCCGCGACGAACTTCACGTCGGAGACGTGGTAGTCGCCGAAGGTGACGTGCATGAGACCCGGGACGCGGTCGTTCGGGTCGGCGTTCCGGTAGTACTCCACGCCCTGCACGAGGGACGAGGCGCAGTTACCCACACCGACGATGGCGACGCGGACGGAGCCCATAACGTCTGCCTCCTTCTTCTTTCATCACGGCCGCTTCGTCCTGGACTCTCCAGGCGGGGGCGGGCTGTCGTTTTCTCCTCGGCCGCCGGCCGTCCCGGGTTGGGGGACCGTCGGGGCCCGGCCGGAGCGCTCGTTGGCGATGAGCTCCTCCAGCCAGCGGACCTCGCGCTCACAGGCGTCGAGCCCGTGGCGTTGCAGTTCCAGGGTGTACGCGTCGAGCCGCTCGGCTGCCCGGCCGAGCACGTCACGAAGGCCTTCGCGACGCTCCTCGATCTTCCGGCGACGACCTTCCAGGATCCGGAGCCGGGTGGCCTGGTCGGTCCGGGCGAAGAACGCGAAGTGCACGCCGAAGCCCGTGTCGTCGTACGTCTCGGGCCCTGCCTGCGCTATGAGCTGGGCGAAGCGTTCCTTGCCCTCCGCGGTAATGGTGTAGACCACCCGACCGCGTCGGCTGGTCAGCGCGGGAACCTCCTCGGCGGTCGCGGGTGTCTCGGCGGCTTCGGTGATCCATCCCGCCGCCTGCAGCCGGCGCAGCGTCGGGTAGAGCGAGCCGTAGCTGATCGCCGCCCGGATCGCGCCGAGCTTGGCGGTCAACTCCTTGCGCAGCTCGTAGCCGTGCATCGGAGCCTCCTGCAGGAGGCCGAGGATGGCGAGTTCGAGCACGGGCCATCCCTTCTTACCCCCGGCGCGGAGCGGTAACCGCCGCGATGTATCGGACCGATACATCGCACGTTAGCGGAGACGCATGATCAGGGCAAACCCCCGATTACGAGGTCCTGTCGTCACGGATCGTGACGATGGTCGCCTCGCCCTGCCGGACCGCGTACCCTTTCCCGCATGCGTACGCAGCGCCAGGTCGTCGACTACTCGCTCCAGAAGCGAGCGGTGCTGCGTGAACTCCTCGCCGGGCGGATCGGCACGTACGACGTCTGCGACGCCTCGCCGTACCTGAAGAACGCTGCTCGCTTCCACGGCGAGCCCACCGACGAGCGCTGCCCGATCTGCCGCAGCGAGAACCTCATCCACGTCCACTACATTTATGGCGACGAACTCAAGCAGTCGGCCGGCCAGGCGCGTACCCGGGCGGAGCTGCCCGTCCTGGCCATGACCCTGCGTGAGTTCCAGGTGTTCGTGGTGGAGGTGTGCCCCGGCTGCGACTGGAACCATCTCGTCGAGCAGTTCCTGCTCGGCCGGGACGGGCTGGCCGGCGGCACGGAGGACGTGGCGGAGCAGGAGCCGGCGAGCGGCTCCACCCCCCGGCGAAGGCGAGAGGCGCAACGGTGAACCCGGCTGTCCCGATCGATCCCGGCCCGATCGCAGGGCGGGACGGTCGACAGCTGCTAGGTCTGATTGGTCCGAATAGGTCGGATTTGACGCCTGCGCCCCGGCACGCCCGGGGTGTAGCGTCTCGTGTTCCAGCTCACGGCAACCCGGTGGCGGCGCGCCCGCGCCCCACCGCGACCGGCAGGGTGTGAGGAATGAACTACGGCGATCCCAGTTCTTCGCGTGGGCGGGCCCAGATCCCGGGCCCGAACGGCGACCCCGGGAGTCCGCACGGGAACGGCTGGTCCTCCGGCTCGGAGGGCGCTGCGTCGGCCCGGGCCTCGGTGACACCACGCGGCTCCGCGTCGGGTGGTCGGGCCTCGGTCGGTGGCGCGGCCCCGGCACCCCGTGGCGCCGCGGGCTCGGCCTCCGACGGCCGGGCCGGGCCGGGACGGGCCTCGGTGCCGGTCTCGCCGGCGCCGGGCGTCTCGGGCCGGGCCGGCGCCGGGCGGGCCTCCGTGCCGGTGTCCCCGGCCGGTCCCGCCGGGCGTGCCTCGGTCGGCGCGGCGAGCGTCGGCACGGCGGCCGTGGGTGGCCGGGCCGCGGTGGCTCGCGCCGGGGTGCCCGGCATGGCCGGTGGTGGCCCCGGCGGACCCGGTGGGCCGGGCGGCCCGACCGGACCCGGTCGGGGTGGTCGAGGTGGGGATCCGGCCCGGGCGAAGAAGCGCCGGCGCATCAACATGATGATCGCCGGGTTCGCCGTCTTCATCATGCTCGCCGGCATGGGCGTGGTCGGCTTCACCTGGTACTCGCAGAAGGTGCTGCTTCCCGAGGACACCATCCCGCCGCTGTCGACGACCATCTACGACAAGACCGGCAAGACGCCCATCGCCAGGATCGGCGACCAGAACCGGCAGCTCGTGACCATCGGCCAGATCCCGGAGCACGTCCAGCACGCGGTCGCCGCGGCCGAGGACCGGAACTTCTACCGGCACTCCGGTGTGGACTACAAGGGCATCGCCCGGGCCGCGTGGAACAACATCAGCGGCGGCGACAAGCAGGGCGCCTCGACGATCACCCAGCAGTACGCCCGCAACGCGTTCGACAACCTGGACCAGGACACGTACGGCCGCAAGGTGAAGGAGGCGATCCTCGCCTCCAAGCTGAACGACCGGTACGACAAGCCGACGATCATGCAGCACTACCTGAACGTGATCTACTTCGGCCGCGGCGCGTACGGCATCCAGGCGGCGGCGCGGACGTACTTCGCCAAGGACGTCAAGGATGTGACCGTGGCGGAGGCCGCCGTGCTGGCCGCGCTGATCAAGCAACCCGAACCTGACACGAGTACGGGCCACAAGGGCTACGACCCGGCGATCAACCCGCAGGCCGCGCTGGACCGGTGGAACTACGTCATCAACGGCATGATCACCGAGAAGTGGCTCGACGCCCCGAACATGCCGGCGCACCCCACGGAGTACCCGACCAAGACGCTCCAGAAGCCCTCGAAGAACAACGGTGGCGGCTTCGGCATCGACACCCCGTACGGCAACATCGTCAACTACGTCTCGCAGGAGCTGCGCGAGATGAAGCTCTGCACCGACAACGAGGCCGAGGTGACCGACGCCACGCCGCTCTGCTCGAAGGCGTTGAGCCGGGGCGGCTACAAGATCACCACCACCATCGACAGGAAGATGCAGGAGGCGGCGCTCGACGCCGCCCAACGGGCCAAGAAGGGCTCCGAGCTCTACGGGCAGCCGAAGAATCTGATGGCCGCCGTGGTGGCGATCGAGCCGAAGACCGGTGCGGTGCGCGCCTACTACGGCGGGGACAACGGCACCGGCACCGACTACGCCGGCAAGAACATGGACAACGGAGTGCTCTCCGGAGGCCACTCACCGGGTTCGAGTTTCAAGATCTACACCCTGGCGGCGGCGCTCAAGGCCGGCATCTCGATCAAGTCGCGGTGGAAGGGCTCGGCGTTCACCCCGAAGGACACGAAGTTCAAGGTCAGCAACGCCGGCGCCGACAAGGTCTCCTGCGGCGACTCGTGCACCCTCGAACTGTCGACGCTCAAGTCGCTGAACGTGCCGTTCTACTACATCACCGAGCAGATCGGCCCGGACAAGGTGCTCGACATGGCCAAGCAGGCCGGCGTCACCACGATGTGGCAGACCGATACCAACCCGGCCAAGGCGCACGACCTCACCAGGGCGGACCCGAAGGACCTGGCCCCGTCGCCGTTCTTCCACGTGATCGGCTACGGCCAGTACCCGATCACGGTGCTCGACCATGCCAACGGGGTGGCCACCTTCGCCAACCAAGGCGTCTACAACAAGGCGCACTTCGTGAAGCTGGTGCAGAAGCAGAACCCGGACACCGGCAAGTGGGACACGGTCGGCGGGGAGAAGCTCAAGCCGCAGCGACGCATCGAGAAGGACATCGTCGCGGACGTCACCTCGGTGCTGGAGCAGTACCCGGGTCAGGTGAACCGCCGGCTCGACGAGGGCCGCAAGGCCGCCGAGAAGACCGGCACCTGGGAGCTCGGCGACCCGAAGGACCCGTTGGCCAACGGTGACGCCTGGATGATCGGCTACACGCCGCAGCTCGCCACCGCCGTGTGGGTCGGCAACAAGGGTGACCGCAAGGCGATCGAGGACAAGAACGGCAACAAGATCAGTGGCGCCAAGATGCCCGGTGCCATCTTCCAGCGCTTCATGAACGACGCGCTCAAGGGCAAGGACAAGGAAGACTTCCCGCCGGCCGCGCACGTCGGCAAGGACGACGCCGGCAACGGCGAGATGCCGCCGCCGGAGGTGCCGCTGCCGGGTCAGCAGCCCTGCGACCCGCTGGGCCTGTTCTGCCAGGGTGGCAACAACGGCGGCGGCGGCAACGACGGAGGCGGCAACACGGGGCCGGGCCTCCCGCCGGGACCGGGCAACGGCGGTGGCGGCGGCGGTGGTGGCGGCCTGCTACCGAGCACACCACCCACCCGTCAGACGTATTGACGTCCACGGCCTGACGACGGCGGCCGGACCACCTGGTCCGGCCGCCGTCGGCGTTCCGCGTACCGGAATTTCTCCGCGTGAGGCGCGACGGCGGGGCCCGGCGTACGGCAGGATGCCTCTCCATGAGCACCCAGTCGACGGCAGGCATCGACGAGAACGGGTCAGATCGGCAGTCCCGGCTCGGCGCGGACGAGGCCGCGCCACGACCTGGAGCCGTCGTGGACCACCCGTCCCGCTCGGATGGCTTCGTCCGCGGCGCGGCCGAGCTGATCGGCGGCCCGCTGGGTGACCACGCCGTCGCCCTGGACCGGCCCGCCGGCCGGGAGGGCAGGTTCTGGACCGCTGCCCGGATCGTGCTGGCCCTGGTCTGCCTGACGCTGGCCCTGCACTGGGTGCAGAAGTCCCCCTGCCAGGACGGCGCCTGGCAGAACAACGTCCAGTACACCCGGATGTGCTACACGGACGTCCTGGCCCTCTACTACGCCGAAGGGCTCAACGAGGGCAAGGTCCCCTACGCCGACCACCCGGTGGAGTACCCGGTGCTCACCGGCTACTTCATGGGTGCGATCGGGCTGCCGGTGCACGCCCTCGGCGTGGACAACCCGGGCATCAACCAGGGGCAGTGGTTCTACAACCTCAACGCGCTGGTGCTCAGCGCCCTCGCCGTCGCCACCGTCGCGGTGATCCTGAGCCTGCGCCGCCGACGACCGTGGGACGCGGCCCTCTTCGCGCTCTCGCCGGCCCTGGTGCTCACCGCCACCGTCAACTGGGACCTGCTCGCCGTCGGGTTGGCCGCGTTCGGGCTGCTCGCCTGGGCGCGCGCCCGGCCCGGCCGGATGGGTGTCCTGCTGCCCGGCCTGGCCGGGGTGCTGCTCGGGCTCGGGGGCGCGGCGAAGATGTGGCCGCTGTTCATCCTCGGGCCGATCCTGGTGCTCGCGATCCGCGCGGGCCGGGTCCTGCCCGCCGTCCTGTCCGTCATCACCGCCGCGTTGACCGTGGTGGTGGTGAACCTGCCGGTGGCGATTCCCTACCCCGAGAGCTGGAACCGTTTCTTCGAGCTGAACACCACCCGGCCGATCGACTGGGGCACGCTCTGGTACATCGGCCGCTACCTCGACGGCAGGATCAGCCCGTCGGCGCCCGGCGACCTCGGGCCCTTCGAGTGGCTGAACGCGCACATCTCGGCCCTCAACTGGCTGTCGTACCTGCTCTTCGGGCTGGCCTGCGCCGGCGTGGCCGCGCTGGCGCTGCTCGCCCCGCGCCGGCCCCGGCTCGCCCAGCTGGCCTTCCTGGTGGTGGCCGCCTTCCTGATCTTCAGCAAGGTCTGGTCCCAGCAGTTCGTGCTCTGGCTGCTCCCGCTCGCGGTCCTCGCGCGGCCGCGCTGGGGCGCCTTCCTGGCCTGGCAGTTCGCCGAGGTCTGCTACTTCGCCGCCTTCTACGGGGAGCTGCTCGGCGCGGCCACCACCCGTCCGGTCTTCCCCGAAGGGGTCTTCGTGCTGGCCGCCAGCCTGCGCCTGATCACCGTGGCGGTGCTCTGCGGCTTCGTGATCCGGGACATCCTGCGCCCCGAGCGCGACCCGGTCCGGGACACCTACGCGGACGACCCGGACGGCGGGGTGCTCGACGGCGCGGAGGACGCGCCCTGGTACCAGCGTTGGCGCCACCGCCCCGCCGCCGATCGCCCCGTCGAGCCGGTCACCGCCTGACCGGGAAGCCGGGTCAGAGCCGGTAGACGACCGCGTCGCCGACCTCTTCCCGGGTCACGCCCAGCCCGTCGACCGGCCGGTCGAGCATCCCTTCCCACGGGGTGCCGCCCAGCCGGTCGCGGAGCACCACCACGTTCTTCACGCCGAGCTTGCGCAGGTAGTCGACGCTGCCGAAGTCGGGGAAGCCGACCGTGGCCTCGCGCACCTGGGCCTGGGAGTGCGGGGTGAAGCCGCTGCCGCCGTTGACCATCGGCTGGAACCGGTCGGTCGACCAGAGCATCACCGGCTGGTCCAGGTTCTGGCTGCTCGGCAGCACCAGCAGGGGACCGTCCACGGTGCGCATCACGGCCGGCTGCCGCGGCACCACCGGGTGCGGGGTGACGTTCAACCCCTCCACGACAACCAGCAGCAGCGGCACCAGGGTGGCCAGCCGCAGCCACGGGCCCGGCCACGGCGGGACCCGCTCGGCGGCGAGTTCGCGGACCCGGGCGCAGAACGCGGTGACCGCGCCGGCCGCGAGCAGGCCGAGCAGGAGCGTGGTCCACAGCATCATCCGGCCCGGCGTGCGCAGCCCGTTCCAGCCCGGCAGGTGCTCGAAGAGCGGCACGTAGGTGAACCGGCCGTCGAGGAAGCGGGTGCCCATGGCCAGCGCCATCGTCACCAGCACCCCGGCCAGCAGGAAGATCCGGTGACGGACCCGCCAGACCGAGAAGAAGAGCCCGCCGGCGGCGAGCGCGTAGAGCACGAAGCCCGGCAGCAACGTCATCTCCGGGTGCCAGGGCAGCACGGCCCGGGCCCCCTCGTGCAGCTCACCCCAGATGCGCGACTCGGCCGGGGCGGTGAAGAACCCGCTCGCCGGCGGCGAGTAGAGGCCGATCTCGCCCAGCGTCCGCGCCGCGTTCGGGTGCAGCTCCGCCACCGTGAAGTACGGCACGGCCAGCAGCGCGCCCACCGTGGCGAAGAGCAGCCCGCCGAGCAGGTCGGTGAGGAACAACTGCCGGCCGAACGGGCGCTTCACCCGGCGCCGCCGCGCGAACCAGACGACCGCCGAGACCAGCACGACCCCCACCAGCAGGTACGCGAACGGCAGCCCGATGCCGAAGCCGAGGCTGAGCTGCCAGGCCGCCACGAGCCAGCCGAGGAACGCCCAACCGGCGTGCCGGCGCCGCGGCCGGTAGCCGTGGCGCAGCGACCAGCCGTGACCGCGGGCGAGCATGGCCAGCGCGAGGGGGATGCCGCCGTTGGAGATGATGTGCAGGTGCCCGGCCTGCGCCAGCAGCCACGGGGCGTAGGCATAGCTCGCCCCGGCCACCGCGCCGCCGATCCGGCCCGCGCCGAGCTGCCGCGCCAGCGCGTACGCCCCGAACGTGGCGAGCGCGTGGGCCAGCACGAACATGATGTTGTAGCGCAGCAGGGCGTCCTCGGGGCCGGCCCCGATCATGCCGGCCGGAGCGTAGCCGAGCAGGGTGTCGGAGAAGGCGAAGTTCCACGGCTCCGGAAAGAACGTGTTCGCGGTCCACAGCTGCCCCGGGTCGGTCAGCAGGGCGTGCCCGGACCACGCCATCTGCCAGGCCTGGAGGCTCGGGTCCCAGTAGTCCTGCGGCAGGGTGTAGCGCGGGTAGCGCAGCGTGGGCCAGGTCATCAGCACGGCCAGCGCCAGCGAGGCGACGGCGGCCAGGGTCCACTCGTGCACCAGGAACCGGCCCACCGCGCGGACCGCCCGGCGGCGCCGGCTGAGCACCGGCTCGGGAGCGGGACCGAACGCGGTCCAGGGGTCGGCCGGCTTCTCCCCGTCCTTGCCGGCCTTGGCCTTGCCGTCGGTCTTGGCCTTGCCGTCGGTCCCGGCCTCGTCGGTGTCGGCCTTGCCGTCGGTCCCGGCCTCGTCGGTGTCGGCCTTGCCGTCGGTCCCGGCCTCGTCGGTGTCGGCCTTGCCGTCGGTCTTGGGCTTGCCGTCGGTCTCGGTCTTGCCGTCGGTCTCGGCCTTGCCGTCGGTCTCGGTCTTGCCGTCGGTCCCGGCCTCGTCGGTGTCGGCCTTGCCGCCGGTTGCGGCCGTGTCGTTGGTTCTGGCCTGGTCGGTGTCGGCCTTGCTCCCGGTCTCGGTGGCGGCCTTCCGCGTCGCGTCCGGCGAGGGGTCGCCGGTGGCCGGCCCCGGGCCACTGTCGGCCCGGCCGCCGGTCGCGTCGGACTGCTCGGTGGTCATGCCGCGGCGCCCAGCTGCCCGCGCAGGAAGGCGATGTCGGCCGCCTGGCCGTCGACGCCGCCGGGGGTTTCCACGATCACCGGCGCGCCCGCCGCCCGGATGACCGCCACCACCAGCTCCGGATCGATGGTGCCGCCGGTGAGGTTGTCGTGCCGGTCCTGGCCCGAGTTGAACGTGCCCTTGGAGTTGTTCGCGTGGATCAGGTCGATCCGGCCGGTGATCGCCTTCACCCGGTCGACAAGCCCCAGCAGCTCCTCACCGCCGGCGTACGCGTGGCAGGTGTCGAGGCAGAAGCCCACCTCGTAGTCGCCGAGCGCGTCCCAGAGCCGGGCCAGCGCGTCGAGATGCCGGGCACACGCGTTGTCGCCGCCGGCGGTGTTCTCGATCAGGATCGGGAGCGGGAAGCCGCCGGAGTCGGCCGCGTACGCAAAGGTCTTCCGCCAGTTGTCGAAGCCGACGGCGAGGTCGTCACCGGCGTTGACGTGGCCGCCGTGCACGATCAGCCCCTTGGCGCCGACCGCCGCCGCGGCGGCGGCGTGGCCGAGCAGCAGCTTGCGGCTGGGGATGCGGATCCGGTTGTTCAGCGTGGCCACGTTGATCACGTACGGCGCGTGCACGTAGAGGTCGACGTCGGCGGCCCGCAGGCGCTCGGCGTCCTCCCGCGGCTTCGGGGCCTTCCAGCCCTGGGGATCGGCGAGGAAGAACTGCACCGCCTCGGCGTCCCGGGCGGCCGCCTCGGCCAGCGGGTCGGTCGGATCGACGTGGGCTCCGATTCGCATGCAGGGCAGCCTACGTCGCGCCTCCGACGCACGGGCTTTCCGCACGCGGGGGTTCCGCGTACGGATCGCGTCACCACCCGGCCCCGCGGTCGTTGTCCGAGGTGGGATCGATGGTCGACGCTCCGCCCGTACGCGGGTCCACAGCGCGTGCGGGTGAAGGGGAGGCCCCCGGTAACGGGACGCCCCGCCGTGCGGCCCGGCACGACGGGGCGGGATCCGACTCGTCACACCTGACGGCTGGTCGCAGAACCAGCCGGGCGAATTCCTCCATTTCCCCCAAGAGGTGACGAGAGCCGTTGTATGGTCAGACCAGGTGACAACACGATAAAGCTCCGCGGGGCGTCCTCGATCCAACCTCATCGGTGTGGTCGTTCCTCCCCAGGTCCCACCCAAGGAATGCGGACGGGACGCCCCGCGGCCCTGCGGACAGGGGTCCACCGCCGGCACGCGACGCCGGAGGTGGGCCCCTGTCGCCGCGCCCGGACGCCGTGGACGACCGGCCCCGGCATGATCGTCCGGACCGGGTATCCTGGTCCGGTTGTCCGCGTCCGGCCGGGTTCCCCCGGCACCGGTCACGGGCCACGACGCACGACCTCCTGCCACGGAAGGACCGTGGCCGCTTAGCCCATAGGAGGTGAGCACGTCTTGCGTCATTACGAAGTCATGGTGATCCTCGACCCCAGCCTCGAGGAGCGCACCGTCGCCCCGTCGCTCGACACGTACCTGAACGTGATCCGGACCGCGGGTGGCTCGGTGGAGAAGACCGACGTGTGGGGCCGCCGGCGCCTCGCGTACGAGATCAACAAGAAGGCCGAGGGCATCTACGCCGTCATCGACCTCCAGGCGTCGCCGGAGGCCGTGGCTGAGCTGGACCGTCAGCTCCGACTCAACGAGTCGGTGCTGCGCACCAAGGTCATCCGCCCGGAGATGCGCTGAGCATCTAGACCCGGCACGTCCGGATCAAGCCTCATCGACGCTGTCGGAGGGCTCTGAGAGCCTGTAGGGCACAGAGATGAGTGCGCGAGGAGATGGTCATGGCAGGAGACACCACCATCACGGTCATCGGCAACCTGACCGATGACCCCGAGTTGCGGTTCACCCCCTCCGGGGCGGCGGTCGCCAAGTTCCGGGTCGCCTCGACGCCCCGCTTCATGGACAAGGCGTCCGGCGAGTGGAAGGACGGCGAGCCGCTGTTCCTCTCGTGCACGGTCTGGCGGCAGGCCGCCGAGAACGTCGCCGAGTCGCTGCAGCGCGGCGCCCGGGTGATCGTGTCCGGCCGGCTGCGTCAGCGGTCGTACGAGACGCGTGAGGGTGAGAAGCGCACCGTCATCGAGCTGGAGGTCGACGAGATCGGCCCGTCGCTGCGCTACGCCACGGCGAAGGTGCAGAAGATGTCCCGCTCGGGTGGCGGTGGCGGCTTCGGTGGTGGTGGTGGCCAGGGTGGCGGCGGAGGCAACTTCGACGACCCCTGGGCCTCGGCTGCCCCGGCTCCCTCGCGCGGTGGTTCGGGCGGCGGAAACTTCGACGAGGAGCCCCCGTTCTAATGGCGCCGAGCGCCCGCGATCGCAAACCAGGAGCAAGAGCAATGGCCAAGGCTGCGGCACTTCGCAAGCCGAAGAAGAAGGTGAACCCGCTCGACAAGGACGGGATCACCTACATCGACTACAAGGACACCGCGCTGCTGCGCAAGTTCATCTCCGACCGCGGCAAGATCCGCGCTCGGCGGGTGACCGGCGTGACCTCGCAGCAGCAGCGGCAGATCGCCCGTGCGGTCAAGAACGCCCGCGAGATGGCGCTCCTGCCGTACACGGCCACGACCCGCTGAGAGGAGGCACCGACATGAAGATCATCCTGACTCAGGAGGTGTCCGGCCTCGGTGCCCCGGGCGACATCGTCGAGGTGAAGGACGGCTACGGCCGTAACTACCTGCTGCCGCAGGGCTTCGCGATCGCCTGGACCAAGGGCGCGGAGAAGCAGGTCACGGTCATCCAGCGGGCCCGCGCGGCCCGCGAGATCCGCGACCTCGACCACGCCAACGAGGTCAAGGCCCAGATCGAGGGTCTGAAGGTCAACCTGAAGGCCCGCGCCGGCGACGGCGGCCGGCTCTTCGGCTCGGTCACCCCGGCCGAGATCGTCGACGCCGTCAAGGCGGCCGGCGGCCCGGTCCTGGACCGTCGCCGGCTGGTGCTGCCCAGCCACATCAAGTCGCTCGGCGCCTACCCGGTCAGCATCCGGCTGCACCCCGAGGTGACCGCCAAGTTCGACCTGAACGTGGTCAAGGGCTGACACCCGACAGCACGACGGAAGGGCCCGCACCGGTATCCGGTGCGGGCCCTTCCGCATTCGTGGGAGTGGACGCCCGTGGTGGCGTCAACCGATCGGCTGGCCCGTCACCGCGCTGATGATCACGGTGGAGAGGCCGCCGCCCACCACGGCCGCCGCCAGCGCCACCGTCGCCGACCGCCAGGTCGTGCCGACCCCGCGCAGCACCATCGCCACCACGAGACTGCTCAGCAGCGCCAGCCCGAACCGCGGCGCGCCCGCCACCAACGAGGCGACGGCGTGCGACCGCGGCGAGTCACAACCGCCCCCGGTGATGTCGGTGACGCAACCCGCCGGGGGCTGCCCGTCGAGGAACAGCAGCCCGACGACGAGCAGCAACGCCGGCACCAGGTAGCACGCGGCCGTGTAGACCAACGGCCGCAGCGGCCCGCCCGGATCCGGGTCGAGCAGGTCGTCCTCCAGCCGGCGGCTGCCCG
>NZ_JBSSLX010000158.1:0-13684 GCF_053890995.1 Micromonospora sp. I033
CGGCCCGGCCGCCCGTCACAGCCCCTCCGCCCGGTCCTCGCCCAGCGCGGTGAGCCGGTCCCGCAGCCGGGACGCCTCGGCCGGTCGCAGGCCCGGCACCCGGGCGTCACTCGCCGCCGCGGCGGTGTGCAACTGCACGGTGGCCAGGTCGAAGGCGCGCTCCAGCGGGCCCGCGCTCACGTCGACGAACTGCATCCGGGAGTAGGGGACGATGGACAGCCGGCGCACCAGCAGGCCGTGCCGGACCAGCAGGTCGTCCGCGCGCTCGGCGTAGCCCCAGGCGCGCACCGCGCGGACGATGGTGACCGCCCGCCAGGCGGCCAGGAGCAGCGCCACGCCCAGGGCGGCGCCGAGCAGCCAGTGGCCGGCGACCGCCCAGGCCACGCCGAGCACCACCAGCGCCACGGCGAGACCGATGCCGAGCCGGATCAGCTCCACCCAGATCAGGTCGCGGGAGATCGGCTGCCACCGGACGGTCTCCGGCCAGGGCTCCAGGGGACCGGTCGGGGCCGGCGGCCGGCCGGCGAGGTCGTCACCGTTCACCGCGTGATCCGCGTGCGCTCGCTCACGATCCGAGCGTAGGCGATCCGGGCACCGGTACGACCTCGCGCAGGAAGCCGCGCGCGTCGAGGAAGTCGCCCAGCGACCCCCGGTGCTCGGCGCAGGCCAGCCAGGTCTTGCGTCGCTCGGGCTCGTGCAGGCGGGGATTGTTCCAGCGCAGCTCCCACACCGCGGGCGCGCGACATCCCCGCGCCGAACAGATCAGCGGCTCGTCAGGGGGAGTGGGAGTGGTCACCGGGGCGAGTCTAAGGCCGCACGCCGGAAGCTTTAGCGCCGGGCGGCCACGGGGGGAGCCGCCCGGCGACGGGGTGAATCGTACACACTCCGGACCCCTTGTTGTCCACCCGTGTTCAGCGTTTTCCGTGCCCGGGGACGGCGCGGCGAAAATCGTCCCTCTCCCGCCCTCGGCTCTCAGCAAGGCATGACAGTCTTGATACGCACCACACCGCGACGACGACCAAGCTGTGGAGGACCGGTGGCCCAGCCGACCACGCCCGACGCCCCGACCCCGACCGAGGCAGCGCCGGACGCGCCGCCCCCGGCGACCAGCACCCCGGCGCAGGACGCCACGCTGCTGGAGCGGGCGCTGTTCGAGATCAAGCGGGTGATCGTCGGGCAGGACCGGATGGTGGAGCGGATGTTCGTGGCCCTGCTCGCCCGGGGCCACTGCCTGCTGGAGGGGGTGCCCGGCGTCGCCAAGACGCTCGCCGTGGAGACCCTGGCCAAGGTGGTCGGCGGATCGTTCGCCCGGATCCAGTTCACCCCCGACCTGGTGCCGGCCGACATCATGGGCACCCGGATCTACCGGCAGTCCAGCGAGAAGTTCGACGTCGAGCTCGGCCCGGTCTTCGTGAACTTCCTGCTCGCCGACGAGATCAACCGGGCCCCGGCGAAGGTGCAGTCGGCCCTGCTGGAGGTGATGAGCGAGCGCCAGGTGTCCATCGGCGGCGAGACCCACCGGGTGCCCGACCCGTTCCTGGTGATGGCCACCCAGAACCCGATCGAGCAGGAGGGTGTCTACCCGCTGCCGGAGGCGCAGCGGGACCGGTTCCTCATGAAGATCGTGGTGGGCTACCCGACCGACGCCGAGGAGCGGGAGATCGTCTATCGGATGGGCGTCGCCCCGCCCGAGCCGGCCCGGGTCTTCGACACCCCGGACCTCATCGCGCTCCAGCACAAGGCCGACCAGGTCTTCGTGCACAACGCGCTTGTCGACTACGCGGTCCGGCTGGTCCTCGCCACCCGGGCCCCCGCCGAGCACGGCATGCCCGACGTCGCGCAGCTCATCCAGTACGGCGCCAGCCCGCGCGCCTCGCTCGGCCTGGTCCGGGCCACCCGGGCGCTGGCCCTGCTGCGCGGCCGCGACTACGCCCTGCCCCAGGACGTGCAGGACATCGCCCCGGACATCCTGCGGCACCGGCTGGTGCTCAGCTACGACGCGCTGGCCGACGACGTGCCGGCCGACCACATCGTGCACCGGGTGATGTCGACAATCCCGCTGCCGGCGGTCGCGCCCCGGCAGCAGGCCACGCCGCCGCCACCGGCCGTCCCGCACGGCGGCTGGCCCGGGCAGCGGCCGTGACCCCACCCACCCGGCTGCCGGCCGGGAACGAGCGCTCCGGCGCCGTCCTCGCCCGGTTGCAGCTCATGGTCACCCGCAAGCTGGACGGGCTGCTCCAGGGCGACTACGCCGGGCTGCTGCCCGGACCGGGCAGCGAGGCGGGCGAGTCCCGCGAGTACCGCCCCGGCGACGACGTGCGCCGGATGGACTGGCCAGTCACCGCCCGCACCACCATGCCGCACGTCCGGCGTACGGTGGCCGACCGGGAGCTGGAGACCTGGCTGGCGGTCGACCTCTCGGCCAGCCTGGACTTCGGCACCGGTCGGTGGCTCAAGCGGGACGTGGTGGTCGCCGCCGCGGCCGCCCTGGCCCACCTGACCGTCCGGGGCGGCAACCGGATCGGCGCGGTGGTCGGCACGGGCGCGCCGGCGCCGGCCGGCCGGTGGCGGGGCGGCTCCCCGCCCGCCGGGCCCGGGACGCTGCACCGGCTGCCCGCCCGGGCCGGCCGCAAGGAGGCGCAGGGGCTGCTGCGGGCCATCGCCGGCACCGAGATCCGGCCCGGCCGCAGCGACCTGGGCGTCCTCGTCGACATGCTCAACCGGCCGCCGCGCCGGCGGGGCGTGGCGGTGGTGATCTCCGACTTCCTCGCGCCGCCCCAGCAGTGGGGCCGCCCGATCCGTAAGCTGCGGGTCCGGCACGACGTGCTGGCCATCGAGGTGGTCGACCCGCGCGAGCTGGAACTGCCCGACGTCGGGGTGCTGCCGGTGGTCGATCCGGAGACGGGGGAGCTGCACGAGGTGCAGACCGCCGACCCGGGCCTGCGCCGCCGGTACGCCGAGTCGGCGGCCGCCCAGCGCGCGGCGATCGCCGCCGAGCTGCGCACCGCCGGCGCGGCCCACCTTCGACTGCGTACCGACCGAGACTGGCTGCTGGACATGGTGCGTTTCGTGGCCGCGCAGCGGCACGCCCGCACCCGAGGGACGACCCGATGATCCGTTTTCTGCAACCGTGGTGGCTGCTGGCCGTGCTGCCGGTGCTCGCCCTCGCCGCCGCGTACGTCTGGCGGCAGCTGCACCGCCGGCAGTACGCCCTGCGGTTCACCAACGTGGACCTGCTGCGCACCCTGGCGCCGAAGGGGCTGGGCTGGCGGCGGCACGCGGCGGCCACCGCCTTCCTGCTCTGCCTGCTGGTGCTCGCCACCGGGCTGGCCCGGCCGGCGATCGACACCAAGGAGCCCCTCGAACGGGCGACCGTGATGCTCGCCATCGACGTGTCGCTGTCCATGCAGGCCGACGACGTGGCGCCGAACCGGCTGGAGGCCGCGCAGGAGGCGGCCAAGCAGTTCGTCGGCGAGCTGCCGGAGAGCTACAACCTCGGGCTGGTCTCCTTCGCCAAGTCGGCGAACGTGCTGGTCCCGCCGACCAAGGACCGGGGCGCGGTGACCACCGCCATCGACGGCCTGGTGCTGGCCGAGGCGACCGCCACCGGCGAGGCGGTGTTCACCTGCCTGGAGGCGATCCGCTCGGTGCCGGCGGACGGCGCGGCCGGCATCCCGCCGGCCCGGATCGTGCTGCTCTCCGACGGCTACCGCACCTCGGGCCGCTCGGTGGAGGAGGCGGCCGCGGCGGCGCAGGCGGCCAACGTGCCGGTCTCCACCATCGCGTTCGGCACCGACTCGGGCCAGGTGGACATCGGCGGTCAGCTCCAGCGGGTGCCGGTGGACCGGATGGCGCTGTCGCAGCTCGCCGAGACCACCCAGGGCTACTTCTACGAGGCCGCCTCGGTGAGCGAGCTGAAGCAGGTCTACCAGGACATGGGCAGCTCGATCGGGTTCCGGACCGAGCCGCGGGAGATCACCCAGTGGTACGCGGGGATCGCGCTGCTCCTCGCGCTCTGCGCGGGAGGGCTGAGCCTGCTCTGGTCGTCCCGCCTGCTCTGAGGCGGGACGGCCGGTGCCCGGCCGGTGGTGGTCAGTGACCGCCGCCGGCCAGGACGAAGATGACGGCCACCCAGACGGCGGCGAGGGTGAAGCCCAGCGGGGCGACGTAACGGCTCATGGGACTGCTCCGTGGCGACGGACGGTCCGGCGGGACGGACCGCGAAGGTGGATCAGGACGTACGCACACGAAGTCGTGACCGGGGTGCTCCGCCCGGGCCGCGCAGCACGGTCGCCCCGGCGGACGGCCGAGGAGACGGGCGGTGCGGGGGCGGGGAGCGGGGTCAGCCGCGCCGGCTGAGTCGTGGCTCAGCGGGGCTGACGGTCGGCCCGGCCACGACTGGGAGGATCGCTATCTCGCACAGCGATCACCTCCTGCGGTCGGCGGGGCTCGACGGCGGGCGATCCACTGCCCGCAAACGCTGATCATCGTACACCCGGCGCGCCCGCGGCACGCACTCGGCCGACCGGTCCACCGGGCCCGCCCGACCGGGCCGCCGGGCCGGCCGCCGACCTCGCACGGGTTAGCGCTTACCCCTCGGTAACCCCTAGGCTCGCCAGCGATTGGGAGATCAGCTGAGCAGAGGGGGAACCGTGGCCCGTACCGTGCTGGTGACCGGCGGAAACCGGGGAATCGGCCTGGCCATCGCGCAGGCCTTCGCCAAGCAGGGCGACCGGGTGGCGGTGACCCACCGCAGCGGCGAGGCCCCGGCGGGGCTGTTCGGCGTGAAGTGTGACGTGACCGACGCCGAGTCGGTGGACGCCGCGTTCGCCGCCGTCGAGGCCGAGCTCGGCCCGGTCGAGGTGCTGGTGGCCAACGCCGGCATCACCGACGACACGCTGCTCCTGCGGATGTCGGAGGAGCAGTTCACCCGGGTGCTCGACACCAACCTCACCGGCGCGTTCCGGGTCGCCAAGCGGGCCTCGACGAAGATGCTCCGGGCGAAGTGGGGCCGGATGGTCTTCATCTCCTCGGTCGTCGGCCTCGCCGGCGGCGCGGGCCAGGTCAACTACGCGGCCAGCAAGGCCGGCCTGGTCGGCGTGGCCCGGTCCATCACCCGCGAGCTGGGCAGCCGCAACATCACGGCGAACGTGGTGGCTCCCGGCTTCATCGACACCGACATGACCGCCGTGCTGTCCGAGGAGCGCCGGGCGGAGATCCGCAAGTCGATCCCGGCGGGCCGGATGGCCAGCCCCGACGAGGTCGCCGCGGCGGTCACCTGGCTCGCCTCGGACGCGGCCGCGTACGTCTCCGGCGCCGTCATCCCGGTCGACGGCGGCCTGGGCATGGGTCACTGAGAAAGTACGGAGGGAACTGCACAATGTCCGGACTCCTGGCCGGTAAGCGGCTGCTGGTCACCGGCGTCATCACCGACGCCTCGATCGCCTTCTCGGTGGCGAAGCTCGCCCAGGAGAACGGCGCCCAGGTCGTGCTCACCGGCTACGGCCGGCTCTCCCTGGTCGAGCGGATCGCCAAGCGGCTGCCCGAGCCGGCGCCGGTGATCGAGCTGGACGTGACCAACGCCGAGCACCTGGCCGGCCTGGCCGACCGGGTGCGCGAGCACGTCGACGGCCTCGACGGGGTGGTGCACTCGATCGGCTTCGCCCCGCAGAGCTGCCTCGGCGGCGGCTTCCTCGACGCGCCCTGGGAGGACGTGGCCACCGCCCTCCAGGTCTCCACCTACTCCTACAAGTCGCTGGCCATGGCGGCCCTGCCGCTCATGTCGGCGGGCGGCGCCGTGGTGGGCCTCACCTTCGACGCCACCAAGGCCTGGCCGGTCTACGACTGGATGGGCGTGGCCAAGGCCGGGCTGGAGTCCGCCTCCCGCTACCTGGCCCTGCACCTGGGCAAGCAGGGCATCCGCAGCAACCTGGTCGCCGCCGGTCCGCTGCGCACCATCGCCGCCAAGTCCATCCCCGGCTTCGAGCAGTTCGAGGAGGCCTGGGCCGAGCGCGCCCCGCTGGGCTGGAACCTGACCGACCAGGAGCCGGCCGCCCGGGCCTGCCTGGCGCTGCTGTCCGACTGGTTCCCGGCCACCACCGGCGAGATCGTCCACGTCGACGGCGGCTACCACGCCATCGGCGCCTGAGACCGGGCGCGAAACCCGCTCGTCCCGGGGTGGTCGCGGGACCGGCACGGCCGTCGGGGGAGAATGGGACCATGGCGTACGACGCGTTGGTGCTGGTCTCCTTCGGCGGCCCCGAGCGGCCCGAGGACGTGCTGCCCTTCCTCCAGAACGTGACGCGGGGGCGGGGCGTGCCGCCGGAGCGGCTCGCCGAGGTCGTCGAGCACTACCTGCACTTCGGCGGGGTGTCCCCGATCAACCAGCAGTGCCGTGACCTGCTCGCGGCGATCCGGGAGGACTTCGCCGCCAACGGTGTCGACCTGCCGGTCTACTGGGGCAACCGCAACTGGGACCCGATGCTCGCCGACACGGTGGCGCGGATGCGTGACGACGGCATCCAGCGGGCCCTCGCCTTCGTGACCAGCGCCTACGGCGGCTACTCGTCCTGCCGGCAGTACCAGGAGGACATCGCCGCGGCCCGGGCCGCCGTCGGCCCGGACGCCCCGCTGATCGAGAAGCTGCGCCAGTTCTGGGACCACCCGGGCTTCGTCGAGCCGCACGCCGACGCCGTCCGGGCCGCGCTGGCGCAGCTCGACCCGGCCCGGCGGGACAGCACCCGGCTCGTGTTCACCGCGCACTCGGTGCCGGTGTCGGCGGCCGCCACCGCCGGTCCGCACGGCGGCCGGTACACCGCGCAGCTCGCGGAGACGGCCCGGCTCGTGCACGCCGCCGCGGCGCCGGACCTGCCCTACGACCTGGTCTGGCAGAGCCGCTCCGGGCCGCCGCAGGTGCCGTGGCTGGAGCCGGACATCAACGACCACCTGGCCGCGCTCGCCGGCGAGGGCGTGACCGGCGTGGTGGTCAGCCCGATCGGGTTCGTCTCCGACCACCTCGAGGTGGTGTGGGACCTGGACACCGAGGCCCTCGACACCGCCAAGCAGCTCGGCCTCGACTTCGTCCGCGCCGGCACGCCCGGCACCGACCCGCGCTTCGTGGCGATGGTCCGTGAGCTGGTGCTGGAGCGGAGCGCCCCGGACGGCGAGCGATACTTCCGCCGCCTCGGCGAGCTGCCCACCTGGGACACCTGCCCGGCGCTGTGCTGCGTGCCCCCGGCCCGCCGTCCCTGAGCCCGACCACCTCCGACACCCCCTGGGGACGACAGATGCATGACCGCAAGCCGGTGCAGAGCTGGCTCACCGACATGGACGGAGTGCTGGTGCACGAGGGCCAGCCGGTGCCCGGCGCGCCCGAGTTCGTCAAGAGGCTGCGCGCCTCCGGCAAGCCGTTCCTCGTGCTCACCAACAACTCGATCTACACGCCGCGCGACCTCCAGGCCCGGCTGGCCCGGATGGGGCTGGACGTGCCGGAGGAGGCGATCTGGTCCTCCGCGCTGGCCACCGCCCAGTTCCTGGCCGACCAGCGGCCCGGCGGCACCGCGTACGTGATCGGCGAGGCCGGCCTCACCACGGCGCTGCACGCGGTGGGCTACGTGCTCAGCGACTTCGCCCCCGACTACGTGGTGCTGGGGGAGACCCGCACCTACAGCTTCGAGGCGATCACCAAGGCGATCCGGCTGATCAACGACGGGGCCCGGTTCATCTGCACCAACCCCGACGCGACCGGCCCGTCGGTGGAGGGCGCGCTGCCCGCCGCCGGCTCGGTGGCCGCGATGATCTCCAAGGCGACCGGGGTGGAGCCGTACTTCGTCGGCAAGCCGAACCCGATGATGATGCGCTCGGCGCTGAACACCATCGACGCGCACTCCGAGTCGACCGCCATGATCGGCGACCGGATGGACACCGACATCCTCTGCGGCCTTGAGGCGGGGCTGGAGACGATCCTCGTGCTCACCGGCATCAGCAGCCGGACCGAGGCGGAGCGCTACCCCTACCGGCCGTCGCGCATCGTCGACTCGGTGGCCGACCTGATCGACGAGGTCTGAGCCCGGCTCAGGGGCGCAGCGGGGCGTTGCAGGCGGCCACCAGGGCCTGCCGGCAGGCGGTGGTCAACGGCCGCAGTGCCGCGTCCCGCTGCTGCGCCTCGTAGGTGTTCACCGCCCCGCCCGGGGCGCTCTCCCCGGCCAGGGCGAGCACCCGGTCCAGCACGGCCGCACGGGCGAACAGCCGGCGGGACCGCGGGTCGAAGCCGGGCGGCAGGTCGGTCCCGCCGTCCGGGCGGCGCAGCGCGGCGAGCGCGCCGGCCAGCTCGGGCCGCCACTGGGCCACGTCGAGCCGGGTCAGCGCGGCGGTCGTCTCGGCCAGCGCGGCGGCCAGTTCGGCCTCCGCCTCGGCCGCGCCGGGCGTGACCAGGGACGCCTTCGGCGCGTCGGCCGGCAGCGGGTAGACCCGCCAGAGCACGGTCTCCCAGGTCATCCCCGAGCCCGAGGTGTGCGTGCGCACCTCGGGGACGAACCCGAGCCCGCTGGCCACCACGGCCTCGCCGGCCAGCAGCGCCGCCCCGGCGAAGTCGCCGGGGCCGGGCAGCCCGCGCGGGTCGCCCGGTGCGGGCAGCACCAGGCGGATCTCGTCGGGGGAGAGCTTGGCCAGGCTGGGCAGCGCCTCCCGCAGGGACACGTCGGTCCAGGTGCCGGGGGCGTCGGCGACCAGGTGCTCCTCGTCGCCGGCGATCTCGTCGGCGACCTCGTCGAACGGCACCAGGCCGGCCCGCCAGGCGCGTACCCAGGCGACGAAGCGGCTCGACCGGCGCGGAGCCAGCGTGGCCGCGCCCGTTGCGGGGGAGGACATGCCGAAAGGGTACGTGCTCGCCGCCGTCGCTGTCTCGGCTGCCGCTCCGGCGGCGTGACCTGCCCCCAACTACCCCCTTCGCCCCTTTCTGTGCCGCCGGTGGGACGCCTGGTCGGCGCGTCGCCGCGCGACGCGCCGGGCCGGTGGCTAGCGTGATCCACATGGCGGGGCGATACGACGGCGACGTGCTGGCGGGCGACTGGCGGCGGCGGAAGGCGACCCCGGAGGTCGACGCCGAACCCGACCTGGTGGTCGAGGACGCCGACTCCGGGTTCTGCGGCGCGGTGGTCGGCTTCGAGTCCGGCGCGGTGGTCCTGGAGGACCGGCACGGGCGGCGGCGAAACTTCCCGCTGCTGCCCGCCGCGTTCCTGCTCGACGGCCGGCCGGTCACCCTGCGCCGCCCGGCCCCTGCCGCGGTGCCCGCCGCCCGGCGGCGCACCGCCTCCGGCTCGATCGCGGTCGACAACGTCCGGGCGCAGGTCGCCAAGGCCAGCCGGATCTGGGTCGAGGGCGTGCACGACGCGGCGCTGGTCGAGCGGATCTGGGGCGACGACCTGCGGATCGAGGGCGTGGTGGTGGAACCCCTCGACGGCATCGACGAACTCGCCGCCGAGGTACGCGCCTTCGACCCCGGCCCGGGTCGCCGGCTGGGCGTGCTGGTCGACCACCTGGTGCCCGGCTCCAAGGAGAGCCGGATCGTGGCCCGGGTCACCTCGCCGCACGTGCTGGTCACCGGGCACCCGTACGTCGACGTGTGGCAGGCCGTGAAGCCCCGGGCGCTGGGCATCGCGGCCTGGCCCGTGGTGCCGCCGGGGCGGCCCTGGAAGGAGGGCGTCTGCGCGGCTCTCGGGGTGGCGGAGCCGGCGGACATGTGGCGGCACATCCTGTCCCGGGTGGACAGTTTCGCTGATGTGGAGACGCCGCTGATCAACGCGGTGGAGCGGTTGATCGATTTCGTCACCGCGCCGTGATTCGTGGTTGCGGTCCAGGGCCCGGTGGTCAGGGTTCCTGGTCGGGGGTTCGGGTGAAGACGAAGGTGGCGATGTCGAGGGCGACGGCGCGGCCCTCGTCGTCGCGGATGACGGTGAGCAGTTCGCCGTCCTGGGAGCCGGAGCGGCCACGCCAGCGGTCGGGGCTCTCCGGGGTGAAGCGGAGCAGCGGGCGGCCGACCTGGCCGCCCACCAGGTCACCGGCGGGGTCGATCCGGAACTCGTACTCGCCGCCCATCCACCACCAGCGGCCGGTCAGCTCGGCCAGGTCGGCGGGCGGCGCCTCGGCCGGGCGCCACGGGGTGGGCGCGGCCGGCTCGGCGTCCAGCACCAGGGTGAGGATCTCCCGGGCCAGGCCGACGACGTGGTGGCCGGCGCGCAGCCCGTACGAGTTGGCGAAGTCGACCACGGCGGTGCGGGTGGGGCGGTGCACGGCCAGGCCGGCGACGTACCCGGGCATCGAGCCGCCGTGGCCCGCGTACACCCGGTCGCCGACCCGGTAGAGCTCCACGCCGAGGCCGTGCCCGCCGGTCCAGGCGTCCAGGTCGCTGATCACCACGGGCGCGCACATCTCGGTGAGCGTCGCCGGGGCGAGCACGTCCGGCGCCGGGTCGGCCAGGAAGGCCGCCCAGCGGGCGAGGTCCTCGACCGTCGACCAGAGCTGGCCGGCCGGTGCCATCGCCCCGGTGTCGGTGCGCGGCTCCTCCCGGAGCGTGTCGTGCCAGGGGTGCACGACGTAGCCGCGGGCGTACGGCTCGGTGGGGTGGTAGGTGGTGCGGCGCATGCCGAGCGGTGCGAACAGCCGCTCGCGGAGCAGGTCGGCCCAGGGCGTGCCGGTGATCCGCTCCAGCACCCCGCCGAGCAGCCCGTACGCCAGGTTCGAGTAGTGGTAGACGTGGTGCGGCGGGTGAGCGATCTTGGCCGGGGTGAGCCCGGCGAGCAGGGTCGCCAGGTCGGCGCCCGCGGTCCGCTCCCACCACTGCCCGTCCGGCTCCCGTTGCAGGCCACTGGCGTGCCCGAGGAGCTGGCGCAGGGTGAGCGCGCCGACCGGGGTGCCGGGCAGGTGCTCGTCCAGCGGGTCGTCCAGGGCCAGCCGGCCGGCGTCGCGCTGCTGCATCACCAGCACGGCCGTCATGGTCTTGCTGATCGAGCCGATCCGGTACTGGAGGTCCGCGTCGGGGCGGGGCTGCTCGCCGGCGAGCGCGACGTGCGCCAGGCCGCCGTCCCGCACCACCCCGAGGGCGAGCGAGGGGCCGCGCCCCTCCGCCTGGGCCCGGGCGACCAGCAGGTCCACCTGTCGGGCGGTCTCGGGCAGCAGGGCCATGGCGTCCTCCTCGACGGTCGTCGGCGCGGTGCCGAGCTTAGGTGATCATTTCGGGTCGGTGTGGCGTGCGTCGGCGTGTCACGATCTAAGGGTGGACGCCGTGTTCTGGATCGTGCTGGGTGTGCTGCTGGCGGTCGCCGAGATCTTCACGACGACGCTCTTCCTGATCATGTTCGCCGCCGGGGCGTTCGCCGCCGCCGGGGCCGCCGCGCTCGGCGCCCCGGTCGCGATCCAGGCGCTTGTCTTCGCGGTGGTCTCCGCGCTGTCGGTGGCGCTGGTCCGGCCGGTCATCAAGCGGCACGCCATGCCGGCGCTGGAGAGCGGCGAGCAGCCGTTCGGCATCGAGGCGATCGAGGGGGCCAGCGCGGTGGTGCTGGAGCCGGTCGACGCCGAGCGCGGCCTCGTCAAGATCGACGGTGAGCTGTGGACGGCCCGGTCGTACGACGCCACGCGCAGCTACGCGGTGGGCGACCGGGTGCAGGTGATAAAGGTCCGGGGCGCGACCGCCCTGGTCTGGCAGGACGAGATTTCCACCCCGGGCGGACTGCCCGAAGGGAAAAGGTGAAGATATGGAGTTTGCAGCGATCCTGTTGATCGCCGTCGCCGTGATCGTCGTGGTGACGCTGGTGAAGGCGGTGCGGATCGTGCCGCAGCAGCGCCAGGACGTGGTGGAGCGGCTGGGCAAGTACAAGCGGACCCTGAGCCCGGGGCTCAACCTGCTGGTGCCGTTCATCGACGCGGTGCGCACCAAGGTCGACATGCGGGAGCAGGTGGTCAGCTTCCCGCCGCAGCCGGTGATCACCTCGGACAACCTCGTCGTCTCGATCGACACGGTGCTCTACTTCAAGGTCGTCGACTCGGTCCGCGCCACCTACGAGATCTCCAACTTCCTCCAGGCCATCGAGCAGCTCACCGTCACCACGCTGCGCAACGTGATCGGCTCGCTGGACCTGGAGCGGGCGCTGACCAGCCGCGAGGAGATCAACCGCCACCTCTCCGGCGTGCTGGACGAGACCACCGGCCGGTGGGGCATCAAGGTGACCCGGGTCGAGATCAAGGCGATCGAGCCGCCGCCGAGCATCCGCGACTCGATGGAGAAGCAGATGCGCGCCGAGCGGGACCGCCGCGCCGCCATCCTCAACGCCGAGGGCCTCAAGCAGTCGCAGATCCTCACCGCCGAGGGTGAGAAGCAGGCCGCCGTGCTGCGCGCCGACGGTGACCGGCAGGCCCGCATCCTCCAGGCGGAGGGCCAGGCCAAGGCGATCCGGACCGTGTTCGACGCGATCCACCAGGCCAACCCGAGCCAGAAGGTGCTCGCCTACCAATACCTTCAGGCGCTGCCGCAGATCGCCAACGGCTCGGCCAACAAGGTCTGGATCGTCCCGGCCGAGCTGACCAAGGCCCTCGAGGGCATGGGCGGCGCGCTGGGCGGCCTGGCCGGCATGGTCGGCGACGCGCCGTCGCCGGAGGCCAGCAAGGGCGCCGGCGAGGTGGAGCGGGAGGCCGCCGAGGCCGCGCAGGCCGCCGCCACCGCCGCCCAGGAGATCCACAACGAGGTACGCGTGGCCGAGGCCCAGGCCACCGGCGGCACCGCCCCGCAGGGGCTGCCGGCGCCCGAGCCGGTCACGCCGGAGAGCCTGCTCAAGGACCCGTCGGACCAGCGCGAACGGGGCTGACGGGGAGCCCGCCGGCAAATCCGAGAATCCCTCATGCGGCGCCTCGGTGCCTGCCACGATCGGTCTGAGGACGGGTCGTGACCAGGACCGGGGCGCCGTTTGCGCGTCCCGCGCGGAGCGAGGTGAGGCATGAAGGATCCGGCGAACCGGCTGTTTTCCAGGACCCCGGTCCCCGGCGCGCACGACCCGGCCGGGCCGCTCGGCACGCGGCGTACCGGGGGCGGGTTCGGGGTACTGCCGTTCGTCTCCGAGCCCGGGCCGGCCGCCCCGGCCACCGACGCGAGCTGGGCCTGGTCGGTCCGCCGGTTCGCCCGCGCGGCGGTCTGGCTGCTGCCCGCGTACGCGGTCCTCTACGGCCTGGTGGCACTCGCCAGTGACGGCGGGGTGGGCAACGACCCGTACCCGGCGGACGGCCAGCAGGTCTACCTGGTCGGCTGGGTGGCCGCGGTCTGGCTCGGGCTGCTCGCCCTGCTGGCGCTCGCCGGCCTGCTGGCGGCGACCCGGTGCCGGCGGGTCGCCCTCGTCGGGCTGCTGGCCAGCATCGGCGGGATGGTGCTGATGCTGCCCTTCGCCGGGCTGGCCGAGCAGGCGCCGGTGTTCGGCACCACCGCGCGGAGTCTCGTCCTGGTCGGCGCCACGTTCTACAGCCTGGGCTGGCTCCTCACCGGCTGGTCGGTCGCCCGATCCGGGATGTTCTCCTACGGCGACGGCACCATGCTGATGATCGCCGCCCCGCTGCTCGGCCTGGGCGGCGCGCTGATCGGCTCGCTGCAGACCTTCGGCGCGATCTTCGTGCTGATCGCCGGCATCGGCATCGGCTACCGCTC
>NZ_JBSSLX010000159.1:0-13609 GCF_053890995.1 Micromonospora sp. I033
CGGCCCCGCCTACGCGGAGTTCGCCGCCGAGCCCTGGGCGCGGGCGGAGATCGACCGGCTGGACGAGCTGCGGCTGCTCGCCGTCGAGCGCCGCGCCGAGGCGCTGCTGGCCCTGGGCCGGGCCGCCGAGGCCGCCGGTGACCTGCGCGGGCAGGCCGCCGCCCAGCCGCTGCGGGAGGAGACCTGGCGGCTGCTCGCCGTCGCCCTCTACCGGGCGGGCCGGCAGGGCGACGCGCTCGCCGCGCTGCGGGAGGCGCGCGCGGTGCTGGTCCGGGAGCTGGGGGTGGACCCCGGTCCCCGGCTGCGCCGGCTGGAGGCCGACATCCTCGCCCAGGCCCCGCACCTCGACCCGACCTCGGTCGCCGCGCCGCCCGCCCCGGTCGCCACCTCGACGGCGGGGGAGGAGCGGCGCCCGTTCGTGGGACGCGCGGCCGAGCTGGCGAGCCTCACCGCGCTCGCCGAGGAGGTGGTCCGGCGCGGCCGGCCGGCCGTCGCGCTGGTCTCCGGTGACGCCGGCGCGGGCAAGACGGCGTTCGTCGAGGCGCTTGTCGACCGGCTCGCCGCCGCCGGCTGGACCTGCGCCGTCGGCCGGGTCCCCGAGTACGAGGGGGCTCCGGCGGCCTGGCCGTGGACGCAGCTCGCCGCGGCCCTGCCCGATCCGGCGGAAGCCGAGGAACCGGCGACCGGCGGGTCCGCCGCCGCGGGGCGGGTGGCCGGTGGGCTGTCCGGCGCGCCGGTTCCCGGTGGCCTGTCCGCCGGGCCCGTCGGCGGCGCGCCGGCGGACGTGCCGGGCGGTGCGGAGCCGGCCGTGGTCCGCCACCGGCTGCACCGGGTCGCGGGCGCCCGGGTGGGCGCGGCGGCGCGGCGCGGGCCCGTGCTGCTCGTCCTCGACGACCTGCACCGGGCCGACGAGGACACCCTCGACCTGCTGACCGCGCTGCTCACCGGCCCGGAGCCGGTGGCCGGGCCGGTGCTGGCGGTCGGCACCTACCGGGCCACCGGGATCACCCCGGCGCTGACCGGGGCGCTGGCCCGGCTCGCCCGCACCGAACCGGTCCGGGTCTACCTGGGCGGGCTGGCCGAGGCGGAGACCGCCGACCTGGTCCGGGCCGTGGCCGGTGCGGCGGACCCGGACACCGTGCGGACGCTGCACCGGCGCAGCGGCGGCAACCCGTTCTTCGTCCGGGAACTGGCCCGGCTGCTCGCCGCCGAGGGCCCCGCCGCGCTGGAGCGCGTCCCGGCCGGCGTGCGGGACGTCATCCGGCACCGCCTGGCGCAACTGCCCGGGCCGACCCGGACCGTGCTGCGCCAGGCCGCGGTGCTGGGCCGGGACCTCGACGCGGACGTCCTCGCCGCACTGGCCGGCGAGGAGGCCATGCTGGAGGCCGTGGACCGGGCCGCGCAGGCCGGCTTCCTCACCCCCGACGGCAGCCGGTTCGGCCACATCCTGGTCCGCGACACCCTCTACACCGACCTGTCGGCGCCGCGCCGGGCCCGCTGGCACGCCGCCGCCGGGACCGTGCTCGAACGGCTCCGGCCCGACGACGTCACCGCCCTCGCCCACCACTTCGGACAGGCGCCCGGTCCGGAGGCCGCGGCGCGGGCCGCCCGGTACGCCACGGCCGCCGCCGAACGGGCCGAGCTGCGCTGCCACCCGCACGAGGCGGCCCGGCTCTGGCAGCAGGCCCTGGCCGCCCACGACCGGGCCGGCGGGCACGACGTACGCGGGCGGCTGGCCGCGCTCATCGGCTGGGGACGCGGCCTCGCCGTCACCGGCCACCTCGACCGGACCCGCCGGGTGCGGGCCGAGGCGGTCGCCGCCGTCGAACGGCTCGCCGACCCCGGACTCACCGCCGACGTGCTGGCCGCGTTCGACGTGCCGGCCGTCTGGACCAGCAACGACGACGAGGAGCTGTCCCGGCGGATCGTGGCCGCCGCCGAGGCCGCCCTCGCCGCGCTACCCGCCGGCCAGGCGGCCCGGCGCGGGCGACTGCTGTGCACCCTCGCCCTGGAGCTGCGCGGCGACACCGGCGACCGGGGCCGGCGGGCGGCGGACGAGGCGGAGGAGATCGCCCGCCGCCTCGGTGACCCGGCGCTGCTGGCCTTCGCGCTCAACGCCCGCTTCATGCACTCCTTCGACCGGACCGGCCGGGCCCGGGAACGCGCCGGCATCGGCGCCGAACTGGTCGACCTGGCCGCCCGGCACGGACTGGTGACCTTCGAGGTGCTGGGGCACCTCATCGCCCTCCAGGCGCACTGCGCCCGCGCCGATCTCACCGCCGCCGACGCCCACGCGGCCGCCGCCGACCGCCTCGCCGCGCGCTACGAGCTGCCCCTCGTCGGCGTCTTCACCGCCTGGTACGCGGCCCTCCGGCTGGCCGTCGCGGGACGCGGCGTGGAGGCCGAGGCGGCGTACCGGGCGGCGGCCGTCCGGCTCGACGCCGGGCAGATGCCCGGCATGGCGGCCGGGCTGCTGCCGTTCGCCCTGCTCTGCCTGCGGCTGTCCACCGGCGACGACCCCGGTCCGGCGCCGGCCGACGCCGACGCCGGCCCGTACGCGCCGTGGGTCCGGCCGCTGGCCCTGCTCGGCGCGGGACGCCGGAACGAGGCCGCCGCCGCGCTGCGCGACCTGCCCGAGTCGCCGCACGACCTGCTGCGCGAGGCCCGGCTCTGCGTCGCCGCCCGGGCCGCCCTCGCCCTCGGCGACCGGCCCGCCATGGCCCGGCTGCACGCCGCGCTGCGCCCCGCCGCCGACGAACTGGCCGGCGCCGGCAGTGGCGTGCTCACCGTGGGCCCGGTGGCCCGCCACCTCGCCGACCTGGCCACCGCGCTCGCCGCGGCTTGACCGCACCGGCCCACGCGAGCCGCCGGGGTTCGGCGGCCCCGCCGCGCGGACGGGGTCGGGTCAGGCGTTGGCGGGGACGCCGCCGTCCGGACCGGCCGCCGCCTCGCCGGTGGCCTCCGCCTCGGGGGCGGGCCGTTGTGCCGGGGTGCGCACCGCGAACGCGTCGAAGCTCGGCCGGTCCAGGGAGGCCCGCTCCAGGAACGGCTCGGCGGTCGGCCGATCGCCGTCCACCTGCTCGCCCGCCTCCGGGTCGGCCAGCGCGGCCGGATCGACCAGCGCGGCCGGGGCCGGCACCACCACCGGCGCGGGCGCCACCACCGGAGCGGGCACCGCCGGGGTGGCCTCCGCTGGCGCGGCGACCGGGCGCGGCGCCACCTGCGGGTACTCGGCCGTCTCCGTGCCACCCGCGGCGGCCGCCATCACCGCGGCGGCGGCCAGGTCGGCGACCCGCTTGGCCTCCCGCTGCACCCGGGCGCGGGTGTCCTTGGCGTGCTGCTCGGCCAGGTCCGCCGCCCGGCGCGCCTCGTCCAGCCGCCGGGTCTCGGCGGCCAGGTCCCGGCGTACGCCGAGCAGCTGCTCCTCCAGCGCGGCGCCCTCCTGCTCGACCGCGGTGATCTCCCCGCGGTTGCGCTCCAGCTGCTGGTCGACCGTCTCCAGCTCGGCCTGGAGCTGGGCGAGCGCCTCCTGCCGCTGCTGGATCTCCTGCTGCACCGTGGCGAGCTGCTCCTGGTGAGCCGCCGTCTCCTCGTCGGCCCGCTCGCGGACCTCGGTGGCGTACTGCTGGGCCTCGGCGACCAGGGCGGCGATGTCCCGCTCGGCGGCGCTGGCCCGGTCGGCCAGTTCCTGCTCGGCCGCGGCCCGCCGCTCGTCCAGTTCCCGGGCCATGGTGGCCTGCCACTGGGACAGCTCCTGCTGGGCCTTGCTCCGGTTGGCCTGCACCTCCTGCTGGATCTGGGTGCGCGCCGCCTTCACCAGCGCCTCCGACGCGGAGCGGGCCTGCTCGACCTGCTGGGCGCTCTGCTCGGCGATCCGCTTCGCCTCCTGCTGGGCCCGGTCGTGGGCCGCCTGCCCCTCGGTGCGCAGCTTCTCGGTCAGCTCCCGGATCGCGGTCAGCTCCGCCTGCGCGGCGGCGTGCCGCTCCTCGTCCGCCTTCTCCTGCTCGGCCCGGCGGGTGGCCAGCTCCTCCGCCAGCTCGCGCCGGTCCCGCTCCGCGTCGTCGCGCGCGGTGGCCAGCACCCGCTCCGCCTGCGCCTGGAGGTCGGCGGCGCGCTTGGTGGCCGCCTCGATGATCTGCCCGGCCTGCTTCTCGGCCAGGTCCAGGATCTGGTCGACCATCGGGCCGAGGTCGCGGAAGGACGCCCGGTCGACCTGGGTCGGGCGCTGGCGCAGCTCGGCGGCCTCGGTCTGCGCCCGCTGCGCCTGCGCGGTCAGCTCACGGACCTGGGCGTACGCCCGGTCGCGGTCGGCCGTCAGGGCGGTCAGTTCGCCGTCCATCTGCTCGACGTACCGGTCCACCTGGCGTTTGTCGTAGCCGCGCAGCGCCGGGTCGAACCTCGGCCGCGCGGACACGTCGTCGTGGGGTGCGAACGGTTCCTCGCCGTTGGACATGCGCCATCCTCCGTCGGTTCGCCAGCGCCAGGCCGGCGGATGACCGCCCCGCAGGGCATGATGAGGCGCAACGGTACCGCCGACGGCGCGCGGGTTCCGCCCCGCCCCGCCCCCGAGCCCTGTCAGACCGGAAAGTAGGGGTTCCCGGCGGTCAGCCGGACGGTGAAGCCGTCGGCATCCCGGTGCAGCGCCACGTGGTTGCAGGACTGGTGGCTGATCCACAGGCCCAGGCCGCCGGCGGCGCCGTTGCCCGCGGGCAGCAGCCCGGCGTACGGGTCGCTGGGGCCGGATCCGTGGTCGCGCACGGTCACCACCAGCCGGTCCGGGCCGCTCCACAGCCGCATCCGCACCGGTGGCACACCGTGCCGCAGCGCGTTGCTCACCACCTCGCTGACCGACACGACCAGGTCGTCGAGGTCGTCGGTGGAGAGTTGGCCCCGGTGGGCGGCGCGCACCGCGTCCCGCGCCTCCGCCGGGCTCGGATCGGTCAACGCGACCGTCGGCGCCGTCCACTGCACCGGGTCGGGAAGCATCAGGTGGTGCTCCCCGAGGAATGTCGCCGGCTCGGTGTAGCTGTCGCTCGGCCGGTGGCTGCCGTCCGGCAGCGCCACCCGGGGATGGGTCCGCGCCACGTCCGCCAGCACCCGGGCCGGCGCGGTCCGGACGTCGTACGCGCACATGCTCCAGAGCGGGAAGTCGTCGTAGGCGTGGTTGATGGCCGACTCGTAGCGGGCCCACCAGTCCCAGGTGGCGCCGAGCACCGCCGGCGGCAGCTCGCCGACGATCCGGATCTGCCGGGCGCCGTCGGCCACGTACGAAGCCAGCAGCTTGCGATAGGAGCGGATCGCGGCGGTGGGGCGGGCGTAGAGGTCGCCTCCGGGCAGGAAGGTGACCGCGGTCCCGGCGGGCAGGGCCCGGCGGACCAGCTCCGCGTTGCGCCCGCCGAAGCCCACCACGGTCGGCTCGCCGGCCTCGACCCCGCCGAGCAGGAAGGGCAGCACCACGGCCAGCAGGTGCTCGTCGGAGTCGTAGAGGATCGCCTCGTGGTAGTAGCCCACGTGACCGGCGGCGGCTCCCGTCCTCATCGGGCCACCTCCACCCGCACCTCGTCCAGGTCGAGCAGCTCCACCAGCCGGGCCGCGGCCGAGCGCGAGGTGCGCAGCACGGCGGTGGCGCCGTGCAGGCGGGCGTGGTCGCGCAGGTGCAGCAGGCAGCGGTGGTCGACGAAACGCAGCCCGGTCGCGTCGAGCACGAGCCGGCCGTCGACCGGTCGCGGGTCGGCCCGGTCCAGCGCGGTGGCGAAGAGCCGGTTGTTGGACGGGTCCAGCTCGCCGCCGAGCTCGACGACCGCCTCGCCGCCCCCGGCGTGCAGCCGGAACAGCACGTCGGCGTTGGTCTCGGGGTGCATGCAGGCCAGCTCGGCGATCGCCGCGTCGCTCAGCTCACGCCGGTCGTAGGCGCAGATCGCCGACATCGGATGCCGGCGCATCCAGCGGTCGATGAGGTGCTCGTAGCGGGCGAAGGCGTCCCGCTGGGCGGCGGAGCGGACCAGGGTGGTCGCCTCGGCCACCACCCGCAGGCCGGTGTAGCCGGCGGCCAGCGCGTCGCCGGTGGCCGCCGCGTACGCCCGGACCTGCTTCTCCGGGTCGACGACCTCGTCGTGGCGGTAGGCCTGCTCGACCGGGACCAGCCGGAGTGCCCCCCGGCGCAGCGCGTCGTCGAGACCGGGGAGGCGGTCCAGCCGGCCGGCCAGCGAGTCGGGGTCACCGGGAGCGACCAGCCAGACCTGCTCGCCGGCCGCGAGGCCCGCGGCCAGGTGGGCGACCGCCCGGGCGTCCAGCGCCGCCGGGTCGTCGTAGGCGAGGCAGAGGTGACCGTACGCCGTCGACGACGCGCTGTCGCTGCTCACTCGGTCCGTCCCACCGCGCCAGTCTAGGCACACCCCGGCGTGCGGGCCCGTCCGGCGGATGGCGGGCCCGCGGCGCACCCGCGGCGGGCCCGTTCCGAGCCTCCGGTCAGCTGAGCTGGAGGTTCCGCCAGGCGGTGGACTCCAGCGGGGGGTCACCCAGCTCGAACTCGGCCCAGTTGTTCCAGTAGGCGACCGCGTCCACGTCGTTCTGCTGGCGCAGCCAGGTGACGTGGTCCCGGATCGCCTGCGCCCGGCCCGCGCCGGTGGTGTCGGCCGTGGTCCGGCTCAGCCCGTACTCGGGCACCAGCAGCCGGATCCCCGGGTACGCGGCGCGCACCTTGCCGAACGCCACCCCGAACATCCGCGACGCCGGCCAGTACGTCGCGGTGTCCCGCGAGTAGCAGTCCACGCCGTAGTGGGTCATGCCCGGGTAGCCCCAGTCGGTCGGGTTGCCGCGCCCCTCGTCCAGCCAGTAGCGGGTGACGATCGGGCCGTGCCCCAGGACCCACCGCCGGTTCCGGTGCGCGGCGACGATCTGCGCCACCCGGGTGCCGGCGGTCCGGTACGCCGCCGGCGCCACGTCGCCCATCGGCTCGTGGTACCAGGTCAGGTAGATCGGCCGGCTCACCCCGTCCAGCCAGCCGCTCAACTGCTCGACGTCGTCCTTCCAGGACACGTGCATGACGGCCGACGGGGCGTCGACGAACTTGCCGGAGTTCAGCGGGGGCAGCTCCGGAAGGGCGTCCGCGTCGCCGCCGTCCGTGCCGAAGTCGCGCATGTAGCGGATGCCCGGGTACTCGGCCACCGCCCGCTGGGTCCGCACTCCCTTCTCGGCGCTCATCCCGACCAGCAGCGGCACGGTCAGGGTGGTGGTGGCGGTGCCGGTCCGGCCGGCGGCGTCCCGGGCCGTGGCGGTCAGCGTGACCGTGCCCCGGCCGGCCAGCACGGTCACCGTGAAGCGCGTCGGGTCGGTGGGGCTCGGCGTGACGGTCACGCCCGGCGCGGTGCTGCCGAGCTGGACGGTCAGCGGCACGCTCAGGTCCAGCCGGACGGGGCTGTCCCAGGCGGCGCCGGTGGGGTCGCTCACCCGGCCGGAGAGGGTCAGCAGTCGCGAGTCGGGATGGTAGGCGTCCACCCGGACGGCGGTGGACTGCCCGGGCAGCAGGACGGTCGGATCGGCGGTGACGGAACGGATGACGGGTGCGGCCATGGGGTGCCTCCGAAGAACGTGCTCGTGGGCGCTCCGGCCGCACGTCCTCGGGAGGCCAGGACGGCCTTGACCTGCTCTTTTACCAGCTTGCGTCGTTCCGGCGGCATCGCCACCACCGGCGGCAGATGGCGAAAAACCCGGAGCGTTCCGAGCGGCGCCGCCCACATCCCGGACGGCGCGCCGGGTCAGTCGAGCGGGTGGGAGATGTCCCGGGCGTGGTCGGTGACGGCCGCGCCGACCACCGTGGCGGTCAGCGGCAGCACCTCCAGGCAGCGGCGCACCGCCGCGGCCATCAGCGCGTTCGGCACCCGCATGGAGAGCGTGCAGTGCGGCACCCAGCGGCCCGGCCGGTAGTGCTCCACGAGGCCGATGCCGGCCCGGGCCAGCCGCTCGTGCACCGTGCCGTGGTGGGCCAGCAGCTCCGGCGTGGGGGCCGGACCGAGCCAGAGCACCCGCCCGACGAACTGCCCGGCGTGCTGGAACTCCAGCCGCAGCGGGGCAGCCACCACGAGGCCGGCGAGCGCCTCGGCGACCCGGTGCGGATCGAGGCGCGGCGCGACCGCCAGCGAGACGTGCGGCCGGTGCCGCTGCCCCAGCAACGACTTCATGCTCTGCACGCCCTCGGCCTCCAACGCGTCCCAGAGCACCCGGATCCGCCGGGTGGCGTCGGTGTCGAGATACAGCTCCAGCGCCGCGACCACGCGATCACCCTAAGGGGGTGAGGTTTGCCGCCGGGCCTGCGCGGTACAGCCCGGGTGGCACCGACGCCGGAGGAGGGCGGTACCCGTGGACGTGAACGACCTGTTGACCGATGCGTACGGCCGGCTGCCCGACCTGGTGGCGGGGGCGCTCGACGGGCTCGGCCCGGAACAGCTGCGGCAGGCCCCGGCCGCCGGGTCGAACCCGGTGGGCTGGCTGATCTGGCACCTGACCCGGCTCCAGGACCACCACGTCAGCGACGTGCTGGGGGAGGAGCAGCTCTGGGTCGGCGGCGACTGGGCGGGGCGGTGCGGGCTGGCCGCCGACCCGGACGACACGGGATTCGGCCACGGGCCCGAGCAGGTCGCCTGCGTACGGCCGGAGGACGGCGGGGTGCTGCTCGACTACCACCGGGCGGTGGTCGACCGGACCCTGGCGTACCTGCGCGGGCTGCGCGCGGCCGACCTGGACCGGGTGGTCGACGAGAACTGGGACCCGCCGGTCACCCTCGGCGTGCGGCTGGTGAGCGTGCTGGACGACGACCTCCAGCACGTCGGCCAGGCCGCGTACGTGCGCGGGCTCATCCAGCGGGGTTGACCGCCGCCCGGGCGCGGGCCAGCGCGGCGTGCCCGAGCAAATGGAACGCCTGCGCCTCCGGGGAGGTGCCGGGCCCGGCGAAGTCCGGCGCGCCGCTGACCCCGGTCACCCGCCCGTGGCGGTCGACCCGCCGCTCGGCGGCCGCCAGCAGCTCCCTGCCGGTGCCCAGCCACGACACCGGCAGCCAGCCGTCGGCCACCCCGGTCAGTGCCGCGTACCCGAGCAACTGCGCGGTGTTCGCCTCCCGGAACGAGCCGGGGTCGTCGAGCACGTCGGGGAAGAGCCCGTCGTCGGCCCGGTGGGCCAGGCAGGCGTCCAGCACCGTGCGGGCGTGCCCGGCCAGCTCGTCACGGAGCCCGGCCGGCCAGTCCGGCGCCAGGCGCAGCGCCCGGGCGATCCCGGCGACCACCCAGCCGTTGCCGGTGCCCCAGGGCCCGGGCCGGTCCAGCTCGCCCCGGTCCTCGTCCCAGCGTGCCGCGTAGAGGCCGGTGCCCGGGTCGAACAACCGGCGGCGGTGCCCGTCGACCTGCGCGGCGGCCAGGTCCGTCCGGCCGGCCAGCGCGAGCAGCGGCACCACCATGTACACGGTGTCCGCCCACACCTGCCGGCTGTCGAGCAGGTGGAACAGGGTGCCGTCGGCGGCCCGGGGCGCCCGGGCGACCAGCCAGTCGAGCTGCGCGTCCAGCGCGGCCGCGAAGCGCGGGTCCCCGTCGGCCGTCATCGCGTACCGGACCACCTCGCCGCAGGCCGCGCCGTTCACGGCGCCGGCCTCGCCGGACACGTCGCCGAGCCGCCCGTCCCGGTGCTGCCGGGTCACCGCGGCGTCGGCGACCAGCACGGCCAGCTCACCGAGCCCGAGATCGAGCAGGGCGTGCCCGGTCACCCCCTGCTCCCAGGACTGGCGCTGCATGGCCAGCAGCGCGGCGAGCACGCGGTCGGTCGTGGCGTCCCCGGTCATCACCATTCCTCCGGACTACCCGACTTCGCCCCGGCGTGCCAGTCCAACTCACCCCGACCAGGTGAGTTGGGCTCACCCGACCGGCGGGGACGCTGCGGGAGCGGACGGACCCGCGGCGGGTGGCCGCGAGCACGGACACGGGGGAGGGACACCGATGAGCGTCTCGGCGGCGGAGTACCTGGCCCGGCGGGTCCCCGGCCGGCACCCCGACCTCCCGGAGAACACCGCCGGCACGCTCCGCCTGGACCTGCATGAGGGGGCGCGGACCGAGCACTGGTTCCTGACCATCGACCGCCAGGAGGTCCGGGTGGACCGCCTGGCGGACGAGGCCGATCTGGTGCTCCGCGCCGACCGGGAGGTGTTCGACCGGATCGCCGCGGGCCGGCTGAACCCGGCCGCGGCGCTGCTCCGCAACGACCTCACCGCGCAGGGCAACCTGCGGCTGCTGCTGGCGCTGCGCCGGCTCTTCCCGGGCCCGTCCGGCGCCCGGCACCCCCGCGAGGTGGCCGGCGGGCGGGTGGGGATGCGATGAAGCAGGAACTGGTGAACGTCCTGGCTGGCAACGCGTTCGCGCTCAGCGACGGGCAGGGCGACATGGAGGTCGATCCTTACGCCCCGATCGGCCTGTTCTCGTTCGACACCCGCTTCGTGTCCCGCTGGGTGCTCACTCTGAACGGCGAGCGGCTGCACGCCCTGTCCCGGGACGAGCTGGCCTACTTCGAGACCCGGTTCGTGCTGGTCCCCGGCGCCGCCAGCCACTACGTGGACGCCGACGTCTCGGTGCTCCGGCACCGGTCCATCAACGACAGCTTCAACGAGCGGATCACCGTGCTGAACCACTCCGCCGAGCCCGCCGAGTTCACCATGCGGATGGAGATCGGCAGCGACTTCGCCGACACCGCCGAGATCCGCCGTCCCGGGCCGCGCCGGCCGGCGGTCGTCGCCGACACCGTCCACCGGCAGCTTCGGATCCGCCACGAGCGGGGCCGGTTCAACCGGGAGACCGTCGTCTACAGCACGGCGCCGGTGGAGGTCGACCAGCGGGGCATGACCTTCCGGATCCAGGTCCCCCCGGACGGCGAGTGGCACACCGACCTGCATGTCGCCATGATCATCCACGGGGCCCAGGGACGGGACCTGCGGGCCAGCCTGGAGGCCCACCGCCAGCACGTCCGCCAGGACATGCGGGAGGACCTGGCCCGGTGGTTCGACCACGCGCCGCAACTCATCGCCGAGCGGAAGACCCTGGTGTCGGCGTACCGGCAGGCGCTGACCGACCTGGCCTCGCTGCGGTACACGCCGCTGTCGTACGTTGACCGGGTGCCGGTGGGCGGCCTGCCCTGGGCGATGGCGCTGTACGGCCGGGACGCCATCCTCACCTGCCTGGAGACGTTGCCGTTCACCCCGGAGCTGACCCCGGCGACGCTGCATCTGCTCGCCCTGCTCCAGGGCGGCCGGCTCGACGACTACCACGACGAGGAGCCCGGGAAGATCCTCGCCGAGCTGCGGTACGGCGAGTCGGCGGCGTTCGGTGAGCAGCCGAACGTGTTCTACTACGGCGCGGCGGACACCACCCCGCTGTTCGTGATCCTGCTCGACGAGTACGAGCGCTGGACCGGCGACGGCGACCTGGTCCGGCAGTTGCGCCACCCGGCCCGGATGGCGCTGGACTGGCTCGACGAGTACGGCGACTCCACCGGCGACGGCTACCTGCGCTACCAGCCGCGCAACACGGTCAACGGGCTGGCCAACCAGACCTGGCGCAACTCGCCGGGGGCCATCGTCGACCGGCACGCCGTCGCGCCGCCCTACCCCCGGGCCACCTGCGAGTTGCAGGGCTACGCGTACGACGCGAAGGTCCGGGGCGCCCGGCTGGCCCGGGAGATCTGGGGCGACCCCGATTACGCCGACCGGCTGGAGGCCGAGGCCGCGCGGCTGCGCGAGCGGTTCAACCGGGACTTCTGGCTGCCGCACCGGGGCTACTACGCGCTGGCCCTCACCCCGGACGGGGAGCCGGTGGACGCGCTCACCTCCCACCTCGGGCACCTGCTGTGGAGCGGCATCGTCGAGCCGGAGCGGGCCGACGCGGTCGCCGCGCACCTGTCCGGCCCGGAACTCTTCTCCGGTTGGGGGGTGCGCACCTACGCCACCGGGCAGCGGCCGTACAACCCGGTCGGCCCGCACCTCGGCGCGGTCTGGCCGTCCGACAACGCGCTGGTCGCGGCGGGCCTGCGCCGCTACGGGTACGACGCCGAGGCGGCCCAGGTGGCGGCCGGCATCTTCGCCGTGGCGGAGACGCTCGGCGGGTCGGTGCCGGAGGTGATCGCCGGCTACCCGCGCGAGATCACCAAGTACCCGGTCCAGCTTCCGGCGGCCGGCCGCCCGCAGTCGTGGGCGTCCGGCGGCCTGCTGATGCTGCTCGCCACCATGCTCGGGCTGCGCCCGTGCGGGGAGAACCTGCTGGCGGACCCGCACATCCCCGACGGGTACGGCCGGATCGAGCTGCTGGACGTGCCGGGGCGCTGGGGCCGGGCCGACTCCTACGGCCGCGACCGCACCACCGGCCGGCGGGTCCGGGTCGGGGGCGCGGCCGGTCAGCGGCGCACCGACGGCGTCGGGTGACCGACGGCGATCAGCGCGATCCCGCCACCCTCTCCTCCGGTGCGCCGGCGGGCGGCGGGGCAGGCTCGACCGGCACGGCGCCGACACGCCGGGCCAGGCCGCGGTCGACGCCCACGAAGAGGAGGCCGAGCAGCCAGAACGCGACGGCGAAGAAGACCGCGCTCAGCCCGACGCCGTCGTAGCCGAGCTGCCCGGCGTCGAGGAACGGGTACGGATAGCGGTGCACGACCAGCCCCCGCACCAGGGCGAACCCGAGGTACGCCAGGGGGAACGCCAGCCACCAGGCGGCGTACCGCGGGCGCAGCCGGCCCCGCCGGTCGAACAGCGCCCAGTCGACGACCGCCAGCAGCGGCACCACGGTGTGCAGGAACTGGTTGCCCCACCACTCGCCCGGCTGCCGGTCCGGCTGGGCCATGGCGAACGGGCTGGCCGGGTTGGCGAGCACCAGGTGGTAGACCGTGCCGGTGATGGTGATGTAGAGGGTCACCGCGCCCTTGAGCGCGCTCGGCGGCTCCGGGCGGCCCTGCCAGGCCCGCCAGGCGGCGTACCCGGCGAAGACACCGACCGCCACGTTGCTCTGGATGGTGAAGTAGGGCAGGAGGCCGGTCACCGTGGCCGGGCCGAGCGCGGTGAGCACGATGCCGGCCACCACGCCGAGCACGACGGCCAGGCGGAAGAGGATCGCCAGTCGGCGACGCCGCGGAGTCACCGGGGCAAGCTATCAGCCGGTCACCGGCCTGGGACCCGGCCGGTGACCTTCTGTTGCGGCCCGGTCGCTCGGTCCGGGTTGGCCGCGCCCGGACCGCGCGGCCGGCGGGGCGGCATCCGCGCCGGTCGTCGGGCGGGCGGAGGGGTCGCGGAGCGGCGGCGCGCCGCGGGAGGGCCGAGGCCGGGACGACGTGGTCGGCGACCGGTCCGCCGCGGACCCGAGCCGGCCGGCTCCGGTGCCCGGGGTCGGCCGGTCCGGGGCGGTGTGCGTTCGGCTGTGCGGAGTCGGTCGGAGCGGGGCGGTGTGCCCGTCCCGGCCTGTGCCGGTGGTCGGCTCCGTCGTGGCCGGAGCCGTCGCCGGCGAGGTCGTGGCGGGCGTCCCGGTCGGGGGGGCCGGTGGCCCGGCGGGGGCCCGGGCGGGCGCGGGGGCGTCGTCGGCGGGGGGGGGCGTGG
>NZ_JBSSLX010000160.1:0-13557 GCF_053890995.1 Micromonospora sp. I033
TTCGCGGGCGCGCTCGAGGTCCGAGGGTGGCTCTGGGAGGCGGGGTCGCCAGGCCCGTCCGAGTTGTCCACGGCGGGGTTGATCGGACCGTCCGAGGCTTCTGCGGCCGTGTCGGCGGGCACCGCGTGCGGCTCGGCCGGAGGGCCGTCGGCGGTTGCCGCGTGCGCCTCGGGGGGAGGGCCGTCGGCGGTGGCGGCGTGCGGCTCGGCCGGTGGACGGTCGGCGGTGGTCGCGTGCGGTTCGGCCGGAGGGCTGCCGGCGGTGGCGGCGTGCGGCTCGGCCCGTGGACGGTTGGCGGTTGCCGCGTGCGGCTCGGCCACGGGGCGGTCGGCGGTCGTCGTGTGCGGCTCGGCCGGGGGATTGTCGGCGGGCGCCTGCGGCTCGGCCGATGGGCGGTCGACCGGCGCTGTGGCCTCGCCCTCGTTCGGGGCGGCCGGCGGGGGATCGGGCGGGGCGGGGCGGGCGTCGTCGGCGGGGAGCGGGCCGGTGTCGCGGGGGCGAGCGCGTCGCGGCCGGCGTCCGGGAGAGGTCTCCACGAGTGCACAACGCGGCTGCCGGGTTTCGGTGACGAGCAGGGGCGCTCGCGGCGGCCGGTCAGCGCCTCGAGCGCGACCACCTCGGGTGCGCACGCCGGTTTCTCGGGTGCTGCGACCCCCGGTGCCGGGGGCGGCCGGGCCCCGGAGGGGCGGCCACCGGCCCGGTCGGCCGCCGCGAGCGGCCTACGGTACGAGGGTAGCCCGGTGAGATGAGCCACACAATGGGAATATCGAAGCCGATCAGGGACGGTGCGTGCTCGGCCCGGAAGTGTCGGACCTCGGGCGTACCGTTGAGGTCATGGCGCTCGACATTCCCCGGCTCGACGGCCGCTTCCAGGTCGTCAGCGAGTTCCAGCCGGCCGGCGACCAGCCGGCAGCCATCGACGAGCTTGAGCGTCGCGTGCGACGTGGCGACCGTAACACGGTGCTGCTCGGCGCGACCGGCACCGGCAAGAGCGCCACCACGGCGTGGCTGGTCGAGCGGCTGCAGCGGCCGACCCTGGTGCTCGCGCCCAACAAGACCCTCGCCGCGCAGCTCGCCAAGGAGTTCAGCGAGCTGCTGCCGCAGAACGCGGTCGAATACTTCGTCTCCTACTACGACTACTACCAGCCCGAGGCCTACATCCCGCAGACCGACACCTACATCGAGAAGGACTCCTCGATCAACGAGGAGGTCGAGCGGCTGCGGCACTCGGCGACCATGTCGCTGCTCACCCGGCGCGACGTGATCGTGGTGGCCACGGTGTCGGCGATCTACGGCCTGGGCACCCCGGAGGAATACCTCGACCGCGCTGTGCGGGTCAAGGTGGGGCAGGAGCTCGACCGCGACCAGCTGCTGCGCCGGCTGGTCGACATCCAGTACACCCGCAACGACATGGCCTTCCAGCGCGGCACCTTCCGGGTCCGCGGCGACACGCTGGAGATCATCCCGGCCTACGAGGAGCTGGCCGTCCGGATCGAGCTGTTCGGCGACGAGATCGAGAAGCTCTACTACCTCAACCCGCTCACCGGCGACGTGGTCCGCGAGGTCGACAGCCTGATGATCTTCCCGGCCACGCACTACGCGGCCGGCCCGGAGCGGATGGAGCGGGCGATCCGCGACATCGAGGCCGAGCTGGGTGAGCGGCTGGCCGAGCTGGAGCGGCAGGGCAAGCTGCTGGAGGCGCAGCGGCTGCGGATGCGCACCACCTACGACATCGAGATGATGCGCCAGGTCGGCTTCTGCTCCGGCATCGAGAACTACTCGATGCACATCGACGGCCGGCTCCCCGGCAGCCCGCCGCACTGCCTGCTCGACTACTTCCCCGACGACTTCCTGACCGTGGTCGACGAGTCGCACGTGACCATCCCGCAGATCGGCGGCATGTACGAGGGCGACGCCTCCCGCAAGCGGATGCTGATCGACCACGGCTTCCGGCTGCCAAGCGCGGCCGACAACCGGCCGCTGCGCTTCGACGAGTTCCTGGAGCGGGTCGGCCAGATGGTCTTCCTCTCCGCCACGCCCGGCCCGTGGGAGCTGGAGCAGGCCCAGGGCGAGTTCGTCGAGCAGGTGATCCGTCCCACCGGCCTGATCGACCCCGAGGTCATCGTGAAGCCCACCAAGGGCCAGATCGACGACCTGATGCACGAGATCAAGCTGCGGACCGAGCGGGACGAGCGGGTCCTGGTCACCACCCTGACCAAGAAGATGGCCGAGGACCTCTCCGACTACCTGCTGGAGAACGGCATCCGGGTGCGCTACCTGCACTCCGAGGTCGACACGCTGCGCCGGGTGGAGCTGCTGCGCGAGCTGCGCAAGGGCGACTACGACGTGCTGGTCGGCATCAACCTGCTCCGCGAGGGCCTCGACCTGCCCGAGGTCTCCCTGGTGGCGATCCTCGACGCCGACAAGGAGGGCTTCCTGCGCAGCGGCCGGTCGCTGATCCAGACCATCGGCCGCGCGGCCCGCAACGTCTCGGGCCAGGTCCACATGTACGCCGACAAGATCACGCCGTCGATGGCGGACGCGATCGACGAGACCAACCGGCGCCGGGCGAAGCAGATCGCGCACAACGAGGCCAACGGGATCAGCCCGGAGCCGCTGCGCAAGAAGATCCACGACATCCTCGACGACATCTACCGCGAGGCGGAGGACACCGAGAACAGCCGGGTCGGCGGGGCCGTCCGGCAGCTGTCGCGCGGCAAGGCACCGGTCAAGGAGACCCGCAGCCGGAGTCGCGGCGGCGCGGCCACGCCGTCGCGGGAGGGGATGGCCCGGGCCGACCTGGCCAACCTCATCCAGGAGCTCAACGACCAGATGCTCGCCGCCGCGCGGGAGCTGCAGTTCGAGCTGGCCGCCCGGATCCGCGACGAGGTCGCCGACCTCAAGAAGGAACTCCGCGGGATGGACGCCGCCGGGGTGAAGTGACGGACCGGGGCCGGGGGAGCCCGCCGTGCTGACCGAGGCCGTGCTCGGGCTCCCCGACCCCCGGATCCGGCCCTACGTGGACCGCTACCTCGGTTACCGGGAGCACGCGGCCGGCCCGCTGGTGCGCCGGGAGGTGGCCAGCGCCTTCGTGGTGCTGATCCTCGGCTGGGGCGCCCCGCTCGACGTCACCGATCCCCGAGCGGCCGACCGGGGCGCCTCCGACACGAGCGCGTTCCTGGCCGGGCCGTTCGACGGCTGGTGCACGACCCGCACCGCCGGCGAGGGCGTCGGGGTGCAGGTGGTGTTGACCGCCCCGGCCGCCCGCCGGCTGCTCGGGCTGCCGCTCGGCGAGGTGGCCAACCGGGCGGTCCCGGTCGACCGGCTCGGTGGCTGGCTGGCCCGGCTCCGCGACGAGCTGGCGGGTCTTCCCGACTGGGCGGGCCGGTTCGCCCGGCTCGACGCCGCGCTCGCGGCCCGGCTGGCGGTGACCGGGCCGGTCGATCCCCACCTGCGGCACGCCTGGCGGCTGCTCGACGGCAGCGGCGGCGGGCTGGGCGTCGGCGCGCTGGCCGAGGAGGTCGGCTGGAGCCGCCGTCACCTGGCGGTCCGGTTCCGCCGGGAGTTCGGCCTGCCGCCGAAGACGGTCGCCCGGCTGCTCCGCTTCCAGCGGGCGTACGCGATGGTGGGCCGCGGGCCGCTCAGCGCGCCGGTCGGGGGCGCGGACCCCGCGCCCGGTCCGGGCGGCGACGGGTGGGCGGACCTGGCGGTGCGGTTCGGCTACTACGACCAGCCGCACCTGATCCGGGAGTTCCGCGAGTTCGCCGGGGCCACGCCCGCGGCGCTGGCCCGGCCCGGATCACATTCGTCCAATCCCGGCTGACCCGTCCGCCGGCAGACTCGGACCCATGCGAAGCATCTATCCGGTCCTCCGGTATCCCGATCCCCGCGCCGCCGTCGACTTCCTCCGGTCCGCGTTCGACCTCACCGTCCACGAGGTGCACGAGGGACCCGACGGCGCCGTGCGGCACGCCGAACTCGGCTACGGCGACGACCTCGTCATGCTCGGCCCCGGGCCGGCCCCGGCGACCCGGCCGGCCGACGACGACTACCGCGTCTACGTGGCCGTCGACGACGTCGACGCGCACCACGAGCGGGCCCGGGCCGCCGGCGCGGAGATCGTCCGGCCGCCCTTCGACACCGACTACGGCTCCCGCGACTACGTCGCCCGCGATCTGGCCGGCCTGGTCTGGTCCTTCGGCACCTACCGACCCTGACGACCGGCGATAGCTCTGTGCGAGCAAGGTATTGCCGTGCGTGATGGTCATGCGTACTCTCCCACGGTGGGGAGGCGCGCATGCCGTTGTCAGCAAGTCCTGTCGTCCGGCGGGTGCGGCTCGGCGCGGAGCTGCGCCGGCTGCGCCGCCGGGAGTCGCTCACCCTGGAGCAGGTCTGCGGCCGGCTCGGCTGGGCGTCCACATCGAAGCTGTCCCGCATCGAGCTGGGGCAGAGCCGGCCGGACCTGGCCGACGTGCTCGACCTGCTCGACGTCTACGCCGTGCCACCCCACCAGCGGGACGAGCTGATCGTCATCGCCCGGGACGCCGCCACCGGCCGCGGCTGGTCCAAGGCGCTGGGCGAGATGGGGGAGCGGCAGCGGGCGTACGCGGAGCTGGAGGCGGGCGCGGTCCGCATCGTGGACTACCAGCCGGCGATGGTGCCCGGGCTGCTCCAGATCCCCGAGTACGCCCGGCTGCGGGTGTCGGCCGGCGCGCTGCTCGCCGACGACGTGGACGTGGAGGCCGACGTCCGGGCCCGCGCGGTGCGCCAGGAGGTGCTGTGCCGGCCCGAGCCGCCGCACTACACCGCGCTGATCGACGAGCGCGCCTGCGACCCGGGCGGCCTGCCCGCCGAGGTCTGGCGGGACCAGCTCCGGCACCTGGCCGCGCTCGCCGAGCGCCCGCACGTCACCATCCGGCTGCTGCCCCGCGACGCCTCACCCCACGGCGACCTGCACCCGCTCGCGCCCTTCTCCTACTACGCGTACCCGGACCCGGCCGACCCGCGCACCGTGCTGGTGGAGACGCTCACCACCGACCTGCGGCTGGTTGCCGAGGCGGACGTCGCCCGCTACGAGCAGCTGGTCGACTGGCTGCTGGCGGCGGCCCTGCCGGAGGAGGAGACGGTCGAGCTGCTGGCCCGCCGGCTCGGCCCCGTGCCGGTGCCCCGGCCCCGGGAACCCCACGAGCCCGACTGAGCGCTCAGCGGTGCCGCTGGAAACCGCCCTCCGGGTCGATCACCTGCCCGGTGATCCAGCGGGCGTCGGCGGAGCAGAGGAACCGCACCAGCCGGGCCGAGTCCTCGGGAGTGCCCCAGCGGCCGCCCGGGAAGAGGCGGGCCACCGACGCCAGCCCGTCGGCGTACCCGGTGTCGGTCGGGCCGGGGTTCAGGAGCCCGACTGCAACGGTGTTTCCCGCGCGGCCACCGGGTCCGGCGCCCCCGATGTCCGTCGGAATCGGTGGCCGGCGCGTGAGCGCAGGCTATGTCAGGGGTACGACAGCTCAGGCCGGCACGTCGAGGAAGTGCTCGACCAGCGGCGGGCCGGCGAAGTAGGGCCCGATCAGCGCGCGCCACTGCCCGAATCGCTCGCTCTGCCGGAAGTTGACGTCGTGCGCCTCGACCGAGTCCCACTCCACCAGCAGCACGAACCGGGACGGCGACTCGACACCGCGGGTCATCCGCACCGAGCGGCAGCCCTCCGTGCCGGCGAGGATCGGGTGCGCCTTCGCGTACGCGGCGGCGAACTCGTCCTCCTGGCCGGGTGTCACGTCGATCAGCGCGACCTCAAGAACCATGCGCGAAGCCTCGCACGCCGGCCCCCGTCCGGTACGCCCCGGGGGCTGTTCCGCGCGCCACACCCCCTCTAGGGTGGGCGCTCGGGAAACGGGGGAGGACAGATGCTCGACTGGCTCACCGCCACGGCGTTCACCGTCCTGGGGGCCGGCATCACCTGGGCCGAGCTGCTGGGCTTCGCCACCGGCGTGGTCAACGTCTGGCTGGTGGCCCGGCAGCACATCGCGAACTGGCCGATCGGCATCGCCAACGTGCTGCTGCTGATGGTGCTGTTCTGGACCGCCGGCCTCTACGCCGACGCCGGCCTCCAGGTCGTCTACGTCGTCCTCGGCCTCTACGGGTGGTGGCACTGGCTCTTCGGCGGGGAGCGGCGCAGCCGGCTGACCGTGGCCCGGACCGGCCGGCGGGAGTGGTGGGCGCTCGGCGTGGCCGGGGTGCTGCTCACCGTCGGGCTCTGGGCTCTGCTGGACCGGGCCACCGACTCCACGGTGCCGCTGGCCGACGCGGTCACCACCGCGCTGTCCCTGCTCGCCACCTACGGCCAGACCCGCAAGCTGGTGGAGAGCTGGTGGCTGTGGATCGCCGCCGACCTGATCTACATCCCGCTCTACGCGTACAAGGGACTGTGGCTGACCGGCGGCCTCTACCTGATCTTCCTGGCGCTCTGCGTGGTGGGGCTGCGGGAGTGGCGGGCGGACCTGCGCCGGCCTGCGGCGGCGACCCCGGTGCCGCCCGGCCCGGCCCCGGTCGCCGCGTGACCGTGACCGGCGCGACCGGCGCCACGTCCCCCTCCGCCGGGGACCGGGGAGGAGCGGACCCGGAGTTCCGGCACGGCCTGGTGGTGGGCAAGTTCTACCCGCCGCACGCCGGGCACCACGCGCTGATCGAGGCGGCCGCGGCGCGCTGCGCGGCGGTCACCGTGGTGGTCGCCCCGTCCCGGCGCGAGTCGATTCCGCTCGACGTGCGGGTCGCCTGGCTGCGGGAGGCGCACGCCGCCACGCCCGGGGTGCGGTTCGTCGGCCGGTACGACGACCACCCGGTCGACTACGCCGACCCGGCGGTCTGGGACCTGCACTGCGCGGTGTTCGCCGACGCGCTCGGCGGGGAGCCGGTGGACGCGGTGTTCTCCTCGGAGGCGTACGGCGAGGAACTGGCCCGGCGGTTCGACGCGGTCGCGGTCTGCGTGGACCTGGACCGGCGCGGCGTCCCGGTCTCCGGCACCGCCGTGCGGGCGGACCCGGCGGCGCACTGGCGGTGGCTGAGCCCGGCGGTGCGGGCCTGGCTGGTCCGCCGGGTCGTGGTGGTCGGGGCCGAGTCCACCGGCACCACGACGATGGCCGGGGCGCTCGCCGCCCACTACCGCACCCGCTGGGTGCCCGAGTACGGGCGCGAGCTGACCGAGCGCAAGCTCGCCGAGCTGCGGCGGGTCCGGCCGGAGGCGACGATCTTCGAGGTTGGCTGGGACCGGGACGACTTCGTCGAGGTGGTGCGCGAGCAGCAGGCCGCCGAGGACGCGGCGGCCCGGGCCAGCGGCCCGCTGCTGTTCTGCGACACCGACGCGCGGGCCACCGCGATCTGGGAGGAGCGCTATCTCGGGTCGTCCTCGGCGGCGGTCCGGGCGGCCGCCCGCCGGCCGGCGCTGTACCTGCTGACCGACCACGAGGGCGTGCCGTTCGCCGACGACGGCCTGCGCGACGGGGAGCACCTGCGGGCCTGGATGACCGGCCGGTTCCGGGCGGAGCTGGCCGGTTGCGGCGTGCCGGTGGTCGAGCTGCGCGGAACGCACGAGGAGCGGCTGGCGGTCGCCGTCGCCGCCTGCGACGCCCTGCTGGCCGCGGGCTGGTCCTTCACCGACCCGGTGCCCCCCGCCGCATCCTGATCGACCCGGCTCAGCGGGGTGGCGGTGCCGCCGCCACCGCGGCGACGTGGCGGGCGGCCGCCCGCAGGCAACACCTAGCCTCCTAGGATGCCTTACGGGATGAGGCCTGCCGCACCGACGGAACGTGATTACCGTGGCAAACGGGGCCCCGAAGATGCGGTGACCCGGGGCGATGGTGAACAATGGCGGCCGAGGAGGGGAGTATTCCCCCGCGACGGAGTCGTCAGCACGGAAGAGCGCCGGCCCCCCGGTGGCACGACCCGGCTCCGTCGGTCATCGACCCGTCCCCGGGTCGGTGGCGGAAGAGACCTCCGACAGTCACCAGAGTCAGCGTCGACGCACCCCGGCCCCGCACGCGGCGTACGGTGTGCCCGACGCTGTGTGTCTGCCGGAGGATGGATCTTGAACGTGTCCGGAGTGGTGTGGGCGGGAACGCTGATCGCGCTGACCGCGGTCCTGCTGGTCGACCTGTTCATCATCGGTCGCCGCCCGCACGAGCCCAGTGTCCGTGAGTCGAGCCTGTGGGTCGGCTTCTACGTGGCGCTGGCCCTGCTCTTCGGGGCGGGGCTGTGGCTCACCTCAGGCCCGAGCGTGGCCGGCCAGTTCTACACCGGGTGGCTCACCGAGTACAGCCTCTCGGTGGACAACCTCTTCGTTTTCGTGATCATCATGGCCCGCTTCGGGGTGCCGCGGCAGTACCAGCAGAAGGTGCTGCTCATCGGCATCGTGCTGGCGCTGGTCATGCGGGGCGGCTTCATCGCCGCCGGCGCCGCACTGATCTCCCAGTTCTCCTGGGTGTTCTACATCTTCGGCGCGTTCCTGATCTACACGGCGATCAACCTGGCCCGCCAGGGGGAGCCGGACGAGGACGAGTTCACCGAGAACGTGCTGATCCGGTGGAGCCGCAAGGCGCTGCCGATCTCCCGTGACTACGACGGGGCGCGGATGACCACCCACGCGAACGGGCGGCGGCTGTTCACCCCGATGCTGATCGTGATGATCGCGATCGGCACCACCGACCTGATCTTCGCCCTCGACTCGATCCCGGCGATCTTCGGTATCACCCAGGAGCCCTACCTGGTCTTCACCGCGAACGTGTTCGCGCTGATGGGGCTGCGGCAGCTCTACTTCCTGCTCGGCGGCCTGCTGGACCGGCTGATCTACCTCAGCTACGGCCTGGCCGTGGTGCTCGGCTTCATCGGGGTCAAGCTGGTCCTGGAGGCCCTCGCCGACAACAACCTGCCGTTCGTCAACGGCGGCGCGCACGTCGAATGGGCTCCGCACATCCCGATCTGGCTGTCGCTCACCGTCATCCTGGGCACCCTGGCCGTGGCCACCGCGGCCAGCCTGGTCAAGTCGTCCCACGACCGGCGCCGCGAGCTGGCCGAGGCCCGGCGCTGACCGTACCCACGTGCGAAAGGGGCGCTCCCGAGGTCGGGAGCGCCCCTTTCGGCGTACGGGGGTCAGACCCGGTGGGCGCCGACCAGCGTGGCGAGCCGGTCCTCGGGGAGCTGCTCCTCCAGGACCCGGCGCTGTCGGTAGCAGGCGTGCAGCATGCGCCGCCGGTCACCGTGCGGCTCGGCGGTGACGATGCCGACGTGGTGGATCCGCCGGCCGGGCCGGGCGAAGAAGTAGAGGTCGCCGGGGCGCTCCTCGTCCAGCGCCAGGGGAGTGGTCGCCTCGGCCTGGTCGTCGGCGTCCCGGGGCAGCGTGACGCCGTACCGCCGCCACGCCAGGTGCACCAGGCCCGAGCAGTCGATGCCGTCGGTGGACAGCCCGCCCCAGACGTAGACGAGGTCGCGGAACCGCTCGGCGACGGCGAGCACCTCCTTGGCCTCGGGCCGTTCGGCGGGCAGCGGCACCAGGTCGCCCTCGGGGGCCCAGAGCGGGTCGGCCCGACCGGGCACGAGGACGGGTCGCCAGCCGTCCGCCGGCCGCCCGGCCGGGGTGAGACGGGTGCCGAGGACGACGCCGGTCAGGGCCGGTGGGCCGTCGGGGGCGGCGCGCAGCGCGGTGCGGCCGGCGTCCACCACCAGCGGGGTGACCGGCGGGCCGGGCTCCGCCGGCGCGGCCAGCTGGGCGGCGGGCAGCCAGCCGGGATAGCCGCGTACGTCGAGCTTGGTGGCGGGCTGTTCCAGGGCGACGACGTGGGCCCAGCCGTCCGCGCGCAGCTCGGTGACCAGCACCCGCTCGCCGAGCAGCAGCTGGGTCAGGACGCAGTCGCCGACGAGCTGGTCGCGGTCCATGCCGGCGATCCAGGTGGCGGTGTCCGGCGGGTCGGCCAGCGCGGGGCGGTCGACGGGGCGGACCGCCTCGGGTGCGGTCCAGAGGGTCGCCACCGGGACCCGGACGACGGCCTCGCGGCCCGGCTGAACCTCCACGCCCACCCCCACGTCATGTGCTCTTGGGCGACCCTATGAAAAATTCCAACGGCTCTCAACCGGCCTGCTGAATCTTTGCTTCACTCACGTTCGCGATACCGAGTCCCGGGGCGTCGGGCAGCACGACGCTCGCGCCGTCGTACCGGATGCCGCCGGCGACCGGCGACCAGGCCAGCCACCAGGCGGCGTCGAGGTCCGACACGGCCGTGGTGCCGCAGGCGGCGACCAGGCTCGCCGCCGCGCCCAGGCCGACCTGGCTCTCCATCATGGAGCCCACGATCGTGCCCATGCCGTGCGCGGCGGCCAGGTCCAGCAGCGTCCGGGCGGTGTGCAGACCGCCGCACTTGGCCAGCTTGACGTTGACCATGTCGGCCGCCCGGCGGCGGATCACCTCGACCAGGTCGCGCACGTCGAAGACCGACTCGTCGGCGAGGATCGGCAGCTCCACCCGGTCGCTGACCCAGGCCAGCCCGTCCAGGTCCCGCCGGTGCACCGGCTGCTCGACCAGCTCGACGTCGAGCCCGGCGTCCTCGATGCCGCGGATCACCCGGACCGCCTCGCGCGGGGTCCAGCCCTGGTTGGCGTCCAGCCGGATCCGCACGTCGGGGCCGACCGCGGCGCGGACCGCGCGGACCCGGTCCAGGTCGCCCCGCGCGTCGGTGCCGACCTTGAGCTTCAGCACGGTGAACCCCTCGGCCCGGCGCCGGGTGGCCGCCGCGGCGAGGTCCACCGCGTCGCCGGCGGCCAGGGTGACGTCCGTCGGGACGCGCAGCGCGGTGCCGCCGAGCAACCGCACCAGGGGTACGCCGAGCCGCCGCGCGGCCAGGTCGTGCAGGGCGACGTCGACGGCCGCCCGGGCCGACTCGTTGCCGACCACCGCGCGGCGCACCTCGGCGCACCGGGCCTGGAGGTCGTCGGCGTCCCGCCCGGTCAGCAGGGGCCCGAGCAACTGCTGGACGCACGCCTCGGCGCCGGCGATCGACGCGCCGGTCACCTGCCAGACCTGCGGGGCCTCGCCGAACCCCGACCGCCCGTCGGCGTCCACCACCTCGACGACCAGGGTGTCCACCGTGGTGGTACGGCGCAGCGCGGTGACGAACGGGGTGTGTAAGGGGGCCGAGAGCCGGTGGGTGCGTACCGCGGCGATCGTCATGTGGGGCACCCTATACGGAGCTGGCGGCGATCAGGGGAGGGCCGATGACCGAGCGGGACTGGGAGCTGGTGGGCGCGCCGAACGCGCGTGACCTGGGCGGGATGCCCACCTCGGACGGGCGGCGGGTGCGCGCCGGTCGGCTGATCCGCACCGCCGCGCTCGGCCGGCTCACCGACGAGGACCTGCCCGTGCTGGGCAAGCTGGCCCCGGCCTGTGTGGTGGACCTGCGGCACGCCACCGAGCAGGCGGTCGCCCCGCCGGACCGCCTGGCCGGCGAGCCGCGGCTGGTGCACCTGCCGGTCTACGACGCGGCCCACCCGGTGTTCACCTACGTCTCGGCGGTGCTGCTCGGCCACGACCTGGCCGCGTACGCGGAGCTGGCCCGGCAGGGCATGCCGGCGGCGATGGCCGCGATCTACCGCTGGTTCGTCACCGGGGACTCGGCGCGGGAGGGGTTCGGGACGGCGGTGCGGCTGGCCGCCGACGGGGCGAACCTGCCGCTGCTGTTCCACTGCTCGGCCGGCAAGGACCGCACCGGCTGGCTGTCGGTGGTGCTGCTCACCGCGCTGGGCGTGGACGAGGCCGCGATCCGGGCCGACTACCTGCGGCACAACGAGCTGACCGAGAGCCTGCGCGAGGTGCTGCTCGCCGCGATGACCGGCCGGCAGCCGACCCTCGACCCGACCACGGCCCTGCCGCTGCTGGAGGTCCGTCCGGAGTACCTGGACGCCGCCTACGACGAGGTGCGCCGGGTGCACGGCTCGTTCGACGCCTACCTGCGCGACGGGCTGGGGGTGACCGACGAGACGGTGGCCGCGCTGCGCGCGAACCTGCTGGAGTGAACGGTCACCCGGCCAGATCGTGCCGGGCCGCCCAGACCCGCGCGGAGACGTCCGCGATCAGCCGGCAGGCGTCGTCCTCGATCTCCTCGCCGCTGGGGCCGCCGTCGGCCAGGTCGGTGGTCGTGCAGACCACGACGGCGTACGGCGGGGCGTCGTCGGGGAAGACCACCCCGGCGCCGTGCCGGACGCCGCGGACCCAGCCGTTCTTGTGCGCGATCCGGGTGCCCTCGGGCAGCCCGGCGGCGAGGTCCTCGCGGTGTTCCTGCGCGAACAGCACGTCCAGCATGGCCGCGCAGCCGGCCGGCGAGGCGAGCGGGCCGGGCCGCTGCGCGCCGAGCGCCAGTCCGCCGAGCAGGGCGGCCAGGTCGGCGGCGGTGACCAGGTTGTCGATGCCGGCGTCCCGGGCCGCGAAGTCCTCGATGCCCCGGCCGGTGACGCTGTGCCGGGCACCGACCAGCGTCCACGCCTCGGCCACGGCGGGCAGCCCGACCTCACCGATGCAGATGTTGGTGGCCAGGTTGCTGGAGCGGATGATCATCCGTTCGGCGAGCCAGCGCAGCGGCGCGTCGCCGCCCACCCGGTCCCAGACCGCGTCGTCGTTGTCGTAGTGCTGGGCGTTGGTGAATCGGGGCGCGCCCGGCAGGGCGGAGTCGAACGCGTTGCGCACCGCGACCGGCCCGTCCAGGTCGAGCCGGCCGGCCTCGGCGGCGCGGTGCAGCGCCACCAGCACGGGGACCTTCATGGTGCTGGCCGCGTAGTGGGTGGCGTCGGCCTGCCGGGTCCAGGTGGGCGGGGCGCCCAGCCGCCCCACGTACGCGGAGACGGTGCCGGGCACCTTGTCCAGGTGCGCGTCGAGATCCTCCCAGGTCATGCCGGAGACCGTAGCGGATCATCGCGGCCGGCGGGGCTGCGGTCCGCCGCGTGCCGGGTCTAGCGTGCGGGGATGACGACCGCCGCGTACGACGCCATCGCCGACTGGTACGACGACTACGTCACGACCACCGCCACCGACTACAGCGACCGGGTCCGGTCGGTGCTGGCCGAGCTGCTCGGCCCGGGCGCCGGGCGCTGCCTCGACCTGTGCTGCGGCACCGGGGCGCACGCCGCCGAGCTGCGCCGGCTGGGTTGGCAGCCGATCGGGGTCGACCTGTCGGGGGGTCAGCTGCGGCACGCCCAGGCGCGGCTGCCGGTTGCCCGGGCCGACGCCACCGCGCTGCCCCTGCCGGACGGCTCCCTGCCGGCCGTGGCCTGCGTGCTCGCCCACACCGACATGCCGGACTACCCGGCGGCGATCGCCGAGGCGGCCCGGGTGCTGGCGCCCGGCGGGCGGCTGGTCCACGTCGGCGTGCACCCGTGCTTCGTCGGGGCGTTCGCCGACCGCTCCGAGCCGGGCCGGGCCGTGATCGACGGCGGGTACGCCGAGCGGGACCGCAGCTTCCGGTCCTGGAACGCCACCGGCGTGCGCGCCCGGGTCGGCGCCTGGCACCTGCCGCTGGCCGACCTGCTCAA
>NZ_JBSSLX010000161.1:0-13491 GCF_053890995.1 Micromonospora sp. I033
CAGGGTCACCTACAATCCGCCCCGCCCCCGGAGGGCCACGAGGCGAGGAGAGAAGAGCCTCAGAAGATTGCCACGGGGAACGGCGCCGGGGGCACCAGAAGGCCGTGCGAGGGCCCGCCGCAGGCGCCAGCGGGCCGCGCGGGGGGTGGGCCGGACGGGCGCCGGCGCGGGGCGCAGGGCCCGCAGGGCGATCCGGGAGGGGCGCGAGAGGGGCTCAGGTGACATGGGGCACCTTCCACTCAGCAACTTCATAAAGATATATCGATTGTGGTCTTGAGGCAATCGCGAGGCTGAGCAACTTGAAAGAACTATAGAAGTCGCGGAGGTCCTAGCGTCGGGGCACAGGCCAGAAAGCGCCGAAGGAGGCAGCAATGGCAATCGATCTCTGCAACAAGTCGCCGGGTGCTCTCGCGGAGGGCGCCCAGGGTGCGTGGGAGGAGGCGGTCCCGGCCGAGGCGGCACCGGTCAACCTGGACGCCCTCACCGCGGACCAGCGCGACGCGCTCAACTTCTCCTACCGGACCACGCTGCCGGCGATGGACCCGCGCTTCGTCGCCGGTGACCCGGCGGCCTGGGCGAGCGACTTCGGATACGCGCTCAACAAGGTCGCGGTCCGGCTGGACAACCGCACCAACCAGGAACTGCGCGACGCCGCGCTGAACCACCCCGACGCGGCCATGCGCGAGCAGGCCCTGTTCGAGTACGCCGACCGCGACCTGCCGGACGCGATCGAGCTGCTCGGCCAGGCCGTGCTGCACGACCCCAACCGCGAGGTCCGCTGGGACGCGCTGTGGGCCATCGAGAAGCTGGGCGGGGCGCACGCCGTGGCCAGCCTCAGCAAGTTCGCCAAGGACGCGGACCCGGAGATCGCCGAGTGGTCGCACCTGTTCCGCAGCGAGCTGCAGACGGGTGACCCGGCGTTCGACGGCCGGGCCGGCAGGTTCACCCCCGGCCGCACCTTCGACGAGACCATCTACCTGCTGATCCACTGCGACCTGTACGTGCGGCTGGACGACTCCAACCAGCACTGGGGCAAGATCTCGCTGGCCCCGCAGGGCCTGGCCCGGATCTACGGCCAGGCGCACGCCTGCCCGAACGTGGCGACCCGCGAGCGGCAGCTCGTCATCGCCAAGACCATCGACGGGCTGCACGCCGACGGCTCGCCGCACTGCGACAACTACCTGTTCCGCGGGTTCACCGACCGCACCCGCCGGGACCGGGGGAACTTCTTCTTCGAGTCGCTGGTGCCCCGGACGTTCTTCAAGTCCGGCCACGCCGACGACCCGAGCGAGGGCACCCGCCAGGCCAACATCGGCTTCGCCCGGTACGGCACCTGGCACCTCGACCCGAAGTTCCAGATCCACGACGAGGCGGCCATCCGCTACGTCCGTGGCCGCTTCCAGGGCTGGGGCTACATCAACCTGGCCCGGATCGCCGGCCGCTCGATGGAGGAGATCCTCCAGCCGGGCAACGGCGTGCTCTCCACCCTGCACGACCCGGAGATCGGCCACATGACCAACGCGTTCATCCTCGGCACCTTCAAGGGGAAGCTGAACGACTGGGACGGCGACGGGGTCATCGACATGAACTCCCGCGACGTCTACTCGACCGTCGACGGCGAGATCGACATGAACCAGGACGGCGTGGCGGACCAGCCCGGCCTGACCTGCTGCGACCACACCACCCTGCTGCCGTAACGAAGGAAGAGGACACCAGAGATGAGCACCAAGAGCGTTCTTTTCGGTCGCCCGGTCCAGACCGAGGGCGTGCCGAACGTCTACGCCGGCGCCCCGGTCGTCCCGTGGACCCCGCCGGAGCCGGGCATCGACAACCTCGGCATCAACTCGATCGACACCTTCGCCGTGCCGGGCGTGGGCGAGTACACCGTCGCCTTCGACGGCTGGGTGCGGGTGGTCCGGTCGCCGTCCACCTCGGGCGAGTGGGCCGACGCCGAGGTCTACACCAACCTCATCGAGATGAAGATGGTCGGTGAGTGCGAGGAGCTCGGCAAGATCACCGTCACGCTGAACCCGGACTGCCTCTCGGCCGGCCAGATCCGCACCCCGTTCGACCCGTACGCGGGTGAGGGGCCCTCGGCCAAGGCCTGCCGGATGGCGGTCGGCGCGATCTTCGACATGCCGAAGCTCGGGCTGAAGCTGATGAACCGCGAGCCGATCATCCTGACCATCGACGACGTGCGCAGCATCCCGCCGGCGGGCGCCCCGGGCAAGGGGCAGATCTACCGGATGATGCCGCTGCTCGACGTCAACGACCCGGACGGCCAGCCGGTCGCGTACCTGACCAGCCTCCGGTTCAACATGGGCGGCTACCTGCAGCCCGACCAGATGTGATTCCCCGCGGTGCGGGAGGCCGGCTCCGGCCGGTCTCCCGCACCGGCACGACCGCCCCGCCCACCACCAGGGCCGGGGCGTGGCAGACCGAAGGAGCGACGACAGTCGGAGGTTGGCATGCCCGTGGACGACCGGAGCGCACCCGCTCCCCGGCTGGAGCCCCGACCGGGTTTCACCGGGGTCGAGCCCGATGACTTCCCGCTGCTGCACCGCAACGGCGGCTATCCGCTGGCCCAGGACCGCTGGGAGCGGCTGGTCAGCCAGGTCCACATCCCCGCGCCCGCCGACCGGGTCTGGTCGGCGCTCACCGATCCGGAGCAGGTCGCGCAGTGGCTCGCGGTCTGCCGGGGCGGGTGGGCCACCGCCGACGGCGAGGCGATCCTCGACTTCGAGGACGGGGAGTTCTTCTTCTGCCGGATCCGCGACGTGCGGGAGCCGGCCTCCGGCGGCGAGGGCCGGCTGTCGTACCTCTGGCGCTGGGTGGGGGTGGGCCCGGCCACCGAGGTGACCTGGCAGCTCACCGCGACCCCGCACGGCACCCAGGTCACCGTCGTCGAGGAGGCGTTCAACCCGCCGTCGGACTGGCGGTCCTGGAACGGCATGGGCTGGCCCGGCATCCTCGACCAGCTCGCCGACTTCATCCGCACCGGCGTGCCGTGGCGCTGGCCGTGGCGCCGGATGGGCCCCTACGTGCAGACCGAGCTGCCCGGCACCACCTTCGAGGTCTGGGGGCTGCTCACCTCGACCCCGGCCACCCAGTTCTGGCTCAGCCGCACCAGCGGCAGCCTGGACGCCGGCAGCGAGGTGGGCCTGATCCTCGGCGACGCCAGCGGGGTGGCCACCATGAAGGTCACCCGGCACGTCGAGGCGTACCAGCAGTTCCCCTCGTACCTGCCGCGGCTGGAGTTCAACCTCCGGCGGCCGGGCTGGCCGGGTGAGCTGGAGGGGCACCTCTGGATCGAGCCGGCCGGGCTGGGCGGCAGCATCATCCAGGTCTTCCACTCCAACTGGGAGGCGCTGAGCACGATCGCCCCGCCGCTGGACGAACGCAAGATCCTCACCGGCTACTGGGTGGGCGCGTTCGGCCGGGCCGCGCTGCTCTGCCAGCGGGCGTTCGGGGACTCGTTCCCGGCGGCGCCGCCCGGCCGGGACCTGGACATCCCGGCCGACCTCAACGGCACCGGGAACGGCCAGCGGGTCGACGCCGGGCCGCACGGCTGGAGCCGGTAGGCCACGGTGGCGGCGCCGGCGGTGGGCAGCCATCAGGACCGCCGGCGGCGTCGCCACCAGACCAGCCGGGCGCCCAGCACCACCAGCACCACGGTGTTGGCGCCCAGCGCCACCAGGGTCAGCGGATCGGGTGGCCCGGTGTGCCCGGCGTGCCCCTCGGCCGCCGCCGGTGCCGCCGCCCCGGCGTCCACCCGGGGCGGCGGGCCCGCCGGGCGGCCGACCGCGAAGGCGTACGCGCCGCTGGGCTCGGAGCCGTCGGCGAGGGTGACGTGGTACGCCACCACGTACCAGCCCTCGCCGAGCGGGGGCAGCGTCTCGCGTACCCCCTTGCCCTGGACCGTGGTCGTGTCCCGGTCGACCCGCTGCCCGGCGGCGGCGGTGACCGTGACGTGCGCGTCGCCCCGCCGGGGGCGGCTGCCGAAGTCCAGCTCCACGGTGGACGGGGCGGTGGCGAGCACCGCCCCGCGGGCCGGCGTGGCCGCCACCACCGGATCCTCCGGCGCCCGGAAGAGCGGTCGGAGCAGCACCACCGCGCCGATCAGCAGCACCAGCGCCGCCGGGACGCGGCGCAGCGCCGCGCCCCGGCGGGGATCCGCCGGGGTCATGCCGACACCCGGTGCGAGGCGACCCGGTCCGGCGCCGCCGTGGTGGAGCGCCGGCCGGAGTCCCGGAGGTAGTGGTACATGGCCACCACCATCGGCAGGAAGACCACCGCGTTGTAGAACAGGTGCAGCTCGACGCGGGGGAACCAGAACTGGAGCACGCTGGTCGGCGCCGGCCGGCCGGCCAGGTGCGCGCCGGTCTGGGCCTGGATCAGCAGCAGCAGGTGCTCGACGTGGTGCCAGAACTGGATGGCCAGTGCCACCGTCCACCAGGTGCGGGCCTTGCCGGTGAAGCCGGGCCGCAGCGCCCAGAGGCCGACGAGCATGACCAGCGCGTAGCCGTAGTGCAGCCACTCCGAGCGGATCAGCCACGGGAACGGCAGGCCCAGCACGCCGCGGGCCTTCGGCACCGGCCAGCCGAGCCCCCAGATCTGCACGGCCTGGGCGATGTGCTCGGCCCAGTGCCCGAGCACCACCAGCATGAACAGCAGCACGGCGGTCCGGTGGTGACGGCCGTTCAGGCCGGCCAGCAGACCGTTGCGGTCGGTGTGCGGTCGATCGGTCACGGTGTCCTCCTGGAGGGGTCAGCCGGCTCGGCGGTGCGGGGCGAGGTGGGCGGTCTCGGCGGCGGCGCGCAGCAGCATCGGGCGGGCCGCGGCCTGGAAGTCGATGTCGGGGTCGAGGTCGCGGACGGTCCCCTCGATCACCAGCAGGGACAGCAGTGGAAAGACGAACTCGGACGCGGCGTACAGGCCGAAGTCCCGTTGCAGGGTGAACAGTTCGGTGCCGAAGCGGGTGAGCTGGAACTCCTTGGCCGGCACCCCGGTGTTCCGCTTGACCAGCTCCGCCACCCGGCCGATGAAGCCCTCGACGTCCGCGTCCGGCGCCACCCGGACGGCGCTGTCCACCACCACCTCGCCGCACTGCCGGCCGCGCCCGAGGGCCAGGCCGAGGAAGAAGTCGGCGAACTGCCGGCGTACGGTCGGGTTGAGCCGGATGCTGAACCCGGCGTCCAGCACGACCACCCGGGGCCCCTTGAAGTAGACGTTTCCCGGGTGCAGGTCACAGTGGACGAAGCCGTCCAGGAAGAGCATCTGGTAGACGGCGCTCACCGTGCGGGCGGCCAGCCGGGGCCGGCGGGCCGGGTCGATCTCGGCGACCGGGCGGGCCACCAGGTCCGGGATGAACTCCATGGCCAGGCAGTTCGGCCGGCACAGGTCGGGCAGCGTCGCCGGGATCCAGACGTTGTCCGACCCGGCGAAGTTGCGCCGCAGCTCGGCCAGGTTGGCCCGTTCCCCCGCGAAGTCGAGCTGCCCGAGCACGGCCGCGCAGACGAAGCCGGTCAGCTCGGCCAGCGGCACCCCGCGGCCCGGGGGCAGCTTCTCCGCCAGCGCCGCCGCGCCGTGGATGAGGGCCAGGTCGAGCGCCATCCGGCGGCGGATGCCCGGGCGTTGCAGCTTCAGTGCCACCTCCCGGCCGTCCGGCCGCACGGCCCGGTAGACGCCGGCGATGCTGCCGCTGGCCCGCGCCGTCCGCTCGACCTCGGCGAAGTGCCGGCCGACGTCCGGGCCGTACGCCTCGCGCAGCGCGCGGCGCACCTGCCGGTCGGACATCGGCCGGACCCGGTCATGCAGCCGGCCCAGCTCGTCGCAGAGCAGGGGCGGCAGCAGGTCCCGCCGGGTGCCCATGATCTGGCCGAACTTGACCGGCGCCGGGCCGAGCCGTTGCAGGTGCCGGACCAGCCGGCGGTAGAAGAAGCGGGCCGCCGCGGTGCGGCCGCGCAGGGGTCGCAGCACCGCCGCGCCGGCCGCCGCCGGCACCAGGTACGCGGCGCTGCTCGCCACGACGAAGGCGCCGCGGGTGGCCATGGCGAGCCGGGACTGGCGGGGGATGGTGCGGGACAGTCCGGCGGGACGGTCGCCGGGAAGGGGGTTCTCCGGGAGCATCAACGCCTCCTTGCGAGGGGACGGGGTGTGCGTTGGGTGATCCGAAGGTGGCGCAGTGTCATGGACAGGGTTCTATAGATCCCATAGCCTCTTGATGGGGGGAGGCGACGATGGGCGCTGCCGTGAACACTGTCCGGATAAGGGTTCTGGGCCCGGTCGCCGCGTTCCGCGACACCGCCGAGATCCCGCTGGGGCCGTCCCGGCAGCGCGCCGTCCTCGGCTATCTCGCCCTGCATCCCGGGCAGCCGGTGCCGCTCGGCGCGCTCACCGAGGCGGTCTGGGGTGAGGACGCCCCGGCCAGCGGCGACCATCTCGTCCGGACGTACGTGGCCCGGCTGCGCCAGGTGCTGGAGCCGGACACCGCGCCGCGCGCCCGGACCAACGTCATCGCCTCGGTGCCCGGCGGCTACCGGCTCGACGTGCCGCCGGAACGCGTCGACGCGTCGCACTTCCAGCAGCTCCTCGGCCGGGCCCGCGGCCGGCAGGCCGCCGGCGACCCGTACGAGGCCTTCGAGCTGCTCGACGCGGCGCTCGGGCTCTGGCAGGACCCGACCCTGGCCGACCTCGGCGGCCTGCTGGCCAGTCCCCGGCACCTCACCGCGCTGCGCACCGACTGGGTCGACGCCGGCCTGCGCCACGTCGCGGTGGGGCTGACCCTCGGGCAGGCGTCGGTGGTGCTGCCGGTGGCCGAGCAGCTCGCGGCCGTCGAGCCGCTCCAGGAGGCGGTGCAGGCCCGCTACCTGGAGGCGCTCACCCGCAGCGGGCAGCGGGCCGCCGCCGTGCACCACTACCTGAGCGTCCGGGCCCGGCTCCGCGCCGAACTCGGGGTCGAGCCCGGCCCGGAGCTGCGCCGGATGTACGCCGCCCTGCTGCACGCCGGGGACGAGCCGGAGCCGGGTCCGGAACCGCCGCCCGCCCCGGCCGGGGCGGAACCCGACCGGCGGCCCGGCTGGCGCGGCCCCGGCCCGGCGATCGGTCCGCTGATCGGCCGGGAGGACGACGTCGCCCGCTGCGCCACGCTGCTGGTCGCGCACCGGCACGTCACCATCGTCGGGCCGGCCGGCTGCGGCAAGTCGGCCACCGGGCTGGCGGTCGCCGAGCGGGTCGCCGCCGCGTTCCCCGACGGGGTGGCCACGGTCGACGCCGCCGAGGCCCGGGACTGCGGCGAGGTGCTGCGCCTGCTGGCCGAGACGCTGGAGCTGCCGGGGCCGAACGCCGACCCGCTGCGTGCCGTCGGCGACCAGCGGATGCTGCTGGTGCTCAACGACGTCGAGCACCTCGGCGCCCGGGCCGGCGAGATGGTGGAGCACGCGCTGCACTGCTGCCCGCGTACGGCCATGCTGGTCACCTCCCGCCGCCGGCTCGGGCTCACCCACGAGGCGGTGTTCCGGCTGGCGCCCCTGCCGCTGCCCGGGACCGACGACCCGGAGACGCTGCCCGACCACCCGGCCGTCCGCCTCTTCGTCCACCGGGCCGGGCTGGTCCGGCCCGGCTTCCGCCTCTCCCCGGCGGACGCCGTGACCGTGGCACGGATCTGCCGCGGGCTGGACGGCCTGCCGCTGGCCATCGAGCTCGCCGCCGCCTGCCTCTACACCGACAGCCTCGACGGGGTGCTGCGCCGGGTCGACGACCCGCTGGACGAGCTGCGGCCGCAGCGGCGGGGCCATCCGCAGCACCACCGCTCGCTGCGCGCCGCGCTGCACCGCAGCCTGGCCGTGCTGTCCCCGGTCGACCGGGCCTGCCTGGCCCGGCTGGGCGGCGGCGACCGGTGCTTCTCGCGCGACGAGGCGGCCGCCCGCTGCGCCGACCTGGTGCCGCCGGACCAGCTCCGTGCGGTGCTCGACCGGCTGGCCGACGAGTCCCTTTTGGACCCCCGGCCCGGGCCGGACGGCCCGCGCTTCCGGCTGCTCCGCACGGTGGCGCTGGCGGCGGCCGCCGCGCCGGGCCCCGAAACCGGGGACCATCAGGCGTTCCACGGCATGGTCGGGAACCAGCCGTAGCCGAACATGGCCGGCAGCCGGACGTCCCAGTAGAAGACCAGGAACGCGCCGAGCGCCACGAGGCTGACCCCGACCAGCAGGGCGGCCCGGCCGGGGCGGGACAGCCACCGCTGGAAGGCGCCGCGGGTGCCGAGCACGAGCACCAGGGCCAGCACCGCCATGATCAGCACGTTGCCGAGCGACTGGAGCACCAGCACCAGCGCGCCGTAGAACGGGTTGTGGCTCTCCACCGCCTGCTCCAGCAGCTTGTGGAACAGCGGGTACGGCCGGCCCACCAGGAAGCCGCCGACAAGCGCGCCCAGCGTCACCAGCCGGGCCACCGGCCGGCCCGCGAACGGGTCGGGGAGCAGGCCCAGCGCGGCCAGCCCGAGCCAGGCGAAGGCCAGCCCGATCACGCCGAACACCACGGACGCCTGGACCAGCCGGACCGGAAGGCCGTCGCCCACCGTCCCGGTGGAGAGCTGCGGCAGCCGATCGCCGACGAGGACGGCCACGAAGCCGTACACCGCCGCCACCGACACCAGCCCGAGGGCCAGCCAGCCGAGCGGGGCCAGCGCGGCGGCGAGCCGGCCGCGGCGCGGCCCGGCCGAGCACTCGGCGACGTCGGGCAGCGCGCCGAACACGGCGATGTTGCAGGCGGTGAACGTGCCGGCGAACCCGGAGACGAAGGCGAACACCACGCCTGCCGCGGAACCGGCGATGGCGCTCTGCTTGGCGTCCGTGCCGAGCATCGAGTTGGCGACGTTGTCGCCGATCACGTGGTCGACGAACTCGAAGGACCAGAGCACGGCGAGCAGCAGCCCGCCGAGCAGGCCGGCGACGGCGGCGACGGGCCGGCGCCGGGTGGCGGGGAATTCGGTACGAGTGGAGCTGGCGAGGGCGGTCATCTGGCGGTCCTCTCCGTGGCCGGAACCATGGAATAGTGAAGGGATGGGATGCCCGAAAGGGAGCGAGCGATGGGGCTGCTGAAGGACCGACGCACCTACGACCAACAGTGCGGACTGGCCTATGCGCTGGACGTTCTCGGCGAACGCTGGACGCTGCTGATCGTCCGGGAGCTGCTGATCCGGCCCCGTCGCTACGGCGAACTCCTCGATGCTTTGCAAGGAATCGGCACCAACCTGCTGGCCGACCGGCTCGGCTTCCTCGTCGAGGCCGGGCTGGTCCGGTCGCTCGATCCGCAGCGGCGGACCGCGGGCTACGCGCTGACCGAGCTGGGTGAGCGGATGCGGGAGCCGGTGCTGAGCCTGGCCCGCTTCGGCCTGACCTACGCCGCCCACCAGCCGCCGCCGGCCGCCTCGGTGACCCGGCCGGCCTGGGCGATCCTGGCCACCGACGCCATGCTCGACGACACCCGCGCGCCCGGCGTCGACGAGGTCTACGGGTTCGACGTCGACGGCGAGCAGTTCCACGTCGTGGTGGAGGGCGGGCGGGCCGTCCTGCACCCCACCGCCGCGCCGGAGCCGACCCTGCACGTGAAGACCGACGCGAAAACGTTCTTCCAGCTCGGGGTGCGGCGGCTGGACCCGCTGGAGGCGGTGCTCGCCGGCTCGGTGCAGGTCTCCGGGCCCCCGGCCGCCATGTCGCGCTGCCTGCGGCTGCTCGGGCTGGCCGGCAACCCGCTCGGCTGACCCGGTCAGCCGGCCCGGCACGCCGGCTCCCGCACGGTCCGGTCACCGCTCGGCACCCCGATGTGGATGGACACCTGACCGCGCAGGCCCTGCCGGTCGCTGACCGCCATCAACAGCCCGGTCAGCGCCTCCAGGTGGCGGGCGGTCCGGATGCCGCCAGCGTCCAGCGGGGCGAAGCCCAGCGCCCGGGCCAGCGCGAAGACGTCCCGCAGCGCCGCCGGATGGTCGGCGGCGACCGGCAGCGAGACCGGCAGGCCGTTGACCCGGCACCGGGCCAGCACCCCGGCGGGCACCGTGTTGAACGCCTTGGCCACCCGCCAGCCCTCGCCCGGGTGATCCGGTCCGGCGGCCCGGTCGGCGGCGAGTTCGGCCAGCAGTTCGCCGCCGGAGCGGCCGGGCGGCACCAGCGGTGGCTCGCAGAACACCGGGTTGGTGGGGTCGACCAGGGTGCGGCCCCGGCCGCGCCGCCCCGCCGGGCCGCGCAGGAACTCGACCGCGGCGGGGAACGGCACGGCGAGCACCACCAGCGCGGCCCGGTCGAGCAGGTCGGCCACCCGCAGCGGGTCGGCCCGCCCCGGCACCAGGAGGGGATTGAGGCCGGCCTGCCGGACCGCCTCGGCCAGCCCGCGGCCCATCCGGCCCCGGCCCAGGATGCCGACGATCATCGGGCCACCACCGCGTACCGGCTCAGGGCCCGGCGCAGCTCGGCCGGCACCTCGACCGGCTCCAGGCCGTGCCCGCCCCGGCGCATGCAGGCCACCGTCTGCCGGCCCTGGGCCAGCAGCGTCGGCGGACCGGGCGCCACCCGGACGTAGTCGAACGACATCGCGATCCGGTGGCCGTCCAGCCGGTCCAGCATCATCCGCACCTCGACCTCGTCGAAGGCGTTGCCCTCGGCGTAGAAGTCGGCGTGGCAGTCCACGGTCACCAGGGCCAGCCCGTCGGCCAGCGCGGCCATCACGCCGGGCGCGTGGTCGGCCAGGAAGTGCTCCCGGCAGTGCCCCTGCCAGTGCAGGTAGTGGGCGAAGTAGACGTTGCCCACCAGGTTCGTCTCGTCGAAGGTCACCACGTGCCGGTGGACGTAGCTGTCGGGCATCCCGGTCACGCCTCCCCGTCGGTGTCGGCGGCGACGGCCAGGCTCACCGCGACCGGGCCGGGCGTCGCCGGCAGGACCGTGCCGTACACCGCGTGCCGGCCGGCGTGCAGCGCCACCCAGCCGTCCGGTCCGGTCTCGTCGCGCAGCACCAGCGGGGCGTCGACCGCCGCGCCGGCCTTCACCAGCGCCTCCAGCGCCGTCCACACCCGGGTCCCGGCGGTGGGCGCGTCCTCGCCGGTGAGCCGGGCCAGGGCGGCGGCGACCCGGGCCGCCGGCCCGGGCAAGGGTGGGGTGGGGGTGACCACCTCCCAGTCCACCCCGACCGGCCGGTCCGCCGTGGCGGTCAGCACGTGCCCGTCGAGGTGGCTGACGCTGATCCCGCGCCACCCCAGCGGCGTGGCCGGTACGCCGGGCCGGAGCCGGCCGGTGGCGTCGGCGCGTACCTCGCCCCCGAGCAGCCAGCCGGCCAGTGAGCGGCTGCGTTCCCGGTCGGCCCGCCCGGCCGGCGCCGTGGCCAGGTCCACCCGCAGCTCCGGCCGCCAGCGGCGCAGCCGCCGGGCCACCAGCGGCCCGACCAGCTCGGCCGGCCAGGCGCTGTTGTCCACCGGGCCGACCGCCCGCAGCCGCAGCCCGGTCCAACGCTCCACCGGCGAGCCGTCCGCGTCGATGACGGTGAGGTCGAAGCGGAACTCGTCGCCGGACTCGGCGACCTGCCGGGCGTGGACGGTCAGGGTGCCCTCGGGGCGGGCGTGGATGTCGATCCGGTCCACCCCGACGGGCAGCACCCGCCGGTCGGGCACGCACGCCTGGAGCAGGTGCAGGAAGGCGTCCCGCACCCCCGGGTCGCCCAGTTGCAGCCGCTGGTCGTGGAACCCGCCGAACCAGGTCGCCGCCTCGGCGTGCACCTCGGCCACGCAGCGGTAGGCGCTCAGCCCGTGGTAGCCGGCCACCCGCCGGAACCGGGGACCGTGGAAGAAGGCCGGGCCGTAGAGCGGGCCGCCGGGCACCAGCAGCCCGGTCGAGGGCGGCGGCACCGGCTCGCCCGAGGTCACGGCGCCGCCGTACGTGCCGGTGAGGTGGTCCACCGCGAAGCCGGTCTCCGCGCTGCGCACGGCCGCCCGGACCGTGCCGTCCGCGCCGGTCAGCGCGGCCACCCGGACCGGTCGGGGCTCCCGGTCGCCGACGGTCACCGGGCGGGTCAGCGCCACGTCCCGGATCACGGTGGGCACCTGCTTGGCGCCGAGCGCGGCGGCGGCCTGCGCCATCGCCTCCAGTCCGAGCACCGCCGGGAGCACGGCCGCGCCGTCGATCCGGTGGTCGTCCAGGTAGGGGTCGGCGCCGAGCGACAGCCGGGCCTCGCTCACCAGCTCCACGCAGGGCGTGCCGACCAGCCGCGACTCCAGGAACCGGCCGTGCTCCTCGGCGCACTCGTCCCACTCCAGGGTGTCGCTCACCGGCAGCCGGCCGGCCACCAGCACCACCGGCGGCAGCGCGGGCGTGGCGAGCAGTTCCCGCAGCACGCGGATGCCCTCGTCCGGCGGGATCGGGCTGACCCCGCGCCGGAGCAGCCCGTCGAGCACACCGAGCCGGACGCCCATCCCGGTGCCGGACCAGACCGACCACTCGATGCTCAGCCAGCGCACCTGCGGCACGGCGGCGGCCAGCTCCGCGCAGCGCCGGGAGAGGTACTCGTTGGCGGTGGCGTACGCGGCCTCGCCGGGGAGCCCGGCCCGGCCGATCACCGAGCCGAACGCCACGGCGAAGCGCAGCTCGTCGGGGTCCAGCGCGGCCACCACGTGCTCGAAGCCGTACGCCTTCGGGGCCAGGGTGCGGTCCAGCTCCTCGGCGGTCAGCTCGGCGACCGGGGCGGGCTCGTTGCGCCCGGCCGCGTGCAGCAGCCCGCGCACCGGGCCGTGCTCGGTGCGGACGGCGGTGACCGCCGCGGCCACCGCCGCCGGGTCGGCCAGGTCCACCGACCGGTAGACCGCGCCGGTGCGGCGGACCGCCTCGACCACCTCCGGGTCGTCGGCGGGGCTGCGGCCGAAGAGCACCAGCCGCGCCCCGGTGGCCTCGCCGAGGGCCGCCGCGCAGGCCGCCCCGATCCCCTTCGCGCCCCCGGTGACCAGGCAGACCTCGCCCGGGCCGAGCGGGATCCGCCGGTCGGTGCGCGGCTGGCCGTCCAGCAGCCGGGTCACCGGCACGGTGCGTACGCCGTCCGCGCCGTACACCACCTCCTGGTAGCCCGACCACGGCCGGGACGCCTCGACGGCGGCCAGCCGGACGCCGGCCGGGCCCGGCGGGGTCTCCACCACCAGCACCGGCGTCCCGGTCTCCACGGCCAGGCTGCGGCCGACGGCCGCGCCGACCCCGCCGTGGTGCAGCACCACCAGCGGACGGCGGTCGGCCGCCGCGGCGCGCAGCGCGGCGACCACGTCGGCCGTCGGGATGCCGGCGAGGCCCGGCGGCAGGGCGAGCAGCCGGCCCGCCGCCGCCCCGGTGCCGACCCGGAACGCGGTCCGCACCGCCTCGGCGTGCGGGTGTCCGGCCAGCGGGCCGACCACCTCCCAGCCGGGCGGCTCGGCGGCCGGGGCGGCGGTGGCGGGGCGGGGCCCCAGGGGGGGGCGGGACACCCCGA
>NZ_JBSSLX010000162.1:0-13369 GCF_053890995.1 Micromonospora sp. I033
TGCTGGTCTGGCCTTCACCGGTGGCGTCTTCGCCGGTCCGATCGCCGCCCACGCCGAGCCGGTTGACACCAAGCCGGTCGCGGTGGCGGTGCAGGGTGACAAGCTCATCCCGCACGGCGTGCAGGGCACCCAGTCCAAGATTGACCTGAACGACGAGCAGACCGCCAACGCCAAGGCGATCATCGCCGCGACGAAGAAGGCCGGTCTGCCGGAGCGGGCCGCGGTGATCTCGATCGCCACGAGCCTGCAGGAGTCGAAGCTGGAGAACCTGGGTCACCTGGGTGACCGCAATGACCACGACTCGCTGGGCCTGTTCCAGCAGCGCCCGAGCTCGGGTTGGGGCACCCCGGAGCAGATCACCGACCCCGAGTACTCCACCCTCGCCTTCCTCAAGGGCCTGAAGCAGGTCGACGGCTGGCAGGACATGCCGCTGACCCAGGCCGCCCAGACCGTGCAGGTCTCGGCCTACCCCGACGCCTACGCCCAGTGGGAGCAGCAGGCCGCCGACATCGTCGCCCAGTACTGGAACAGCTGACCCAAGCAAACAACGCTGGCCGGCACCCCGAACACGGGGTGCCGGCCAGCGGCGTCTGAGGGTCAGGTCAGGTGGCGTCGATCGTGCCGGTGAGGAGCAGGCAGAGGACCAGGGAGCCGAGCGCCACCCGGTAGAGGACGAACAGGTAGAGGGTGTGGTGCGCGACGTAGCGCAGCAGCCAGGCGATGGCCGCGTACCCGATGCCGAAGGCGATCACCGTGGCGACGACCATCTGCGCCACGCTCGGTGCGGACGTGCCCGGCGCGGACGGCTCGAAGACGTCCGGGATGCTGAACACCCCGGAGATCACCACGGCCGGGATGGCCAGCAGGAACGAGTAGCGGGCGGCCGTCTCCCGGGTGAGGTTGAGCAGCAGCCCGGCGCTGAGCGTGCCGCCGGAGCGCGAGACACCGGGGACCAGCGCCGCGGCCTGGGCGAAGCCCATGATGACGCCGTCGCGCATACGGAAGTTCTCCAGCGTTCGGGTCTGCCGCCCCCAGTACTCGGCGAAGGCGAGCACGATCGCGCCGATGATCAGCGTGGTGGAGACCAGCCACAGGTTCCGGCCGGCGGTGCGGATCTGGTCCTTGAAGAGCAGCCCGAAGATGCCGATCGGGATGGTGCCGACGATGACGTACCAGCCCATGCGGTAGTCGAGGCTGGACCGCACCGAGCGGTCGGTCAGGCCGAGGATCCAGGTCCGGACGATCCGCCAGATGTCCTTGAAGAAGTAGATGAGCACCGCCGCCTCGGTGCCGAGCTGGGTCACCGCGGTGAACGACGCCCCGGCGTCCCGGTCGAAGAAGATCTCCGAGGTGATCCGCAGGTGCCCGGAGGACGAGACGGGCAGGAATTCCGTGAGCCCCTGGACGATGCCCAGGACGATGGCCTCGACCCAGGTCACTCGCCGACTCCGGAGAGGTCCAGCGCCTCGGCGACCGTACGAAGGGTCTGCACGCCGCTGTCCCGGTCCGCCACGAACAGGGTCACCGACAGGGTGGTCACGCCGGCGGCGGCGTACTCCCGCATCCGCTCGGCGATGCGCTCCTTCGGGCCGAGCAGCGAGGTGCGGTCGATGAACTCCATGGGCACCGCGGCGGCCGCGTCGCGCTGCCGCTTGGCCAGGTAGAGGTCCTGCACCTCGCGGGCGGCGTCGCCGTAGCCCATCCGGGTGGCGAGCTGGTTGTAGAAGTTCTGCTGCCGGCTGCCCATGCCGCCGACGTAGAGGGCGGCGTACCAGCGGACCAGTTCGGCGCAGCTGGCGATGTCGTCGCCGACCACCACGGGCACCGACGGGACGACGTCGAACCCGGCCAGCTCCTTGCCGGCCTTCGCCCGGCCGGCGCGCACCGAGGCGAGCTGCTCCTCGGCGAACTCGGGGGCGTAGAAGACGGCGAGCCAGCCGTCGGCGATCTCGCCGGCCAGTTCCAGGTTCTTCGGGCCGACGGCGGCCAGGTAGATCGGGATGTGCTCGCGCGGCGGGTGGAAGCCCAGCCGCAGCGCCTTCCCGGGGCCGTCCGGCAGCGGCAGCGTGTAGTGCTCGCCGTCGTACGCGACCTCCTTGCGGGCCACCGCCAGCTTCACGATGTCCACGTACTCCCGGGTGCGGGCCAGGGGCTTGGCGAAGCGGACCCCGTGCCAGCCCTCGGACACCTGCGGACCGGAGACGCCCAGGCCCAGGCGGAACCGGCCGCCGGAGAGGGCGTCGATGGTCGCCGCGGTCATCGCGGTCATCGCCGGGGTGCGGGCGGGGATCTGCATCACCGCGGCGCCCACGTCGATCCGCTCGGTCTGGCCGGCCATCCAGGCCAGCATGCTGGGCGAGTCGGAGCCGTAGGCCTCCGCGGCCCACACCACCGAGTAGCCGAGCCGATCCGCCTCCTGGGCCAGCGCCAGGTGGTCGGCCGGCGTGCTCCACGCCGTCTGGTATCCGAGGCTGAGCCCGAGTCGCACTGGTCCTCCCACCATCCGCACCACAGGTCGCATCAGGTTACGCAATGGGGGCGGTGCGGTGGATCACCGGCTCACCTCGAACACGTCACACCCGCCCGGCGGGTCGGGCAGGAACTTGACTCCGGGCGAGGATATCCGTGACGGCGGGTTCGAAATAAGGTTCACCCATGCAACAGCGACCGCTCGGCCGAAGCGGGCTGGCGGTTTCCCGGCTCGCGCTCGGCACCATGACCTGGGGACGGGACACCGATGCCGACGACGCGGCCGCCCAGCTGAAGAGTTTTCTCGACGCGGGCGGCAACCTCGTGGACACCGCCGACGTGTACGCCGACGGCGACGCGGAGGCGGTGATCGGGTCCCTGCTGGGCAGCCTGGTGCCCCGCGACGATCTGCTCATCGCCACCAAGGCGGGGCTGCGCCCGGGCAGCGGCCGCCGCCGGGACGGGTCCCGGGGGCACCTGCTGCGGACGCTGGAGGCCTCGCTGCGCCGGCTCGGCACCGACCACGTCGACCTCTGGCAGGTGCACGGGTACGACCCGGACACCCCGCTGGAGGAGACGCTCTCCGCGCTCGACCACGCGGTGTCCAGCGGCAAGGCCCGCTACGTCGGGGTGTCGAACTTCTCCGGCTGGCAGACCGCCCGCGCCGCCGCCTGGCAGGCCGCCTGGCCGGGGCGGGCCCCGGTCGTCGCCGCCCAGGTGGAGTACTCGCTGCTGGAGCGGGGCGTGGAGCGCGAGGTGCTGCCGGCCTGCGAGGCGATGGGGCTGGGCGTGCTGCCCTGGTCGCCGCTCGGCCGGGGGGTGCTCACCGGCAAGTACCGCAACGGCCGCCCGGCGGACTCACGGGCGGTGTCGCCGCACTTCGAGCGCTTCGTCGCCACCTACCTGGAGCCGCGCTGCTCCAGCATCGTGGAGGCGGTCGCCATCGCGGCCGGCGGCCTGGGCGTGTCGCCGCTGGAGGTGGCGCTGGCCTGGATCCGGGACCGGCCCGGGGTGACCGCGCCGATCCTCGGCGCCCGCACCGTGGGCCAGCTGCTCGGCGCGCTCCAGGTGGAGCGGATGACCCTGCCGGAGGAGATCGTCACCGCGCTCGACGACGTCTCGGCGGTGCCGGTGGGCTATCCGGAGCGGGACGGCTGAAACCGGGCCGCCCGGGCCGGCCGGCGAAGAGGGCGACGCGGGTCACCGTCAGGGGGTGGCGGCCGGCTGCCGAGCTGGGCAGCATAGAGGCCATGGACTACGAATACGCGCCGCTGCGGTTGCCCTCGAACGTCGATCGGTTGACCGCCGCGGCGCAGCTGGCGATCCAGGCGGAGTTCTCCGGCTGGGAGTTGGCCCGGGTGCGGCTGTACCGGGACGGCACGCGGCAGGTCATGCTGCGGCGCCGCCTGGTGAACCAGCCGCAGCCGGGTCTCTCCTACTGACGGCCGGGCCGGACTACTGACGGCCAGGCCGGACGCGAGGCGTCCCCCGGGGCCGCACCGCACGGTGGGCCCCGGGGGCGTCACGGCCTAGTGGGCGTGGTCGTGCTCCTCGTCGAGTTCAAGGAACGGGTGCTCGTCGAGCCGGCCGACCAGCCGGTCGTCGGCGGCCGGCTGGAACGGGCCGACCGGGTCGTCGTCGTCGAAGGACTCCAGGTCGACGGGGGTGCCGACCTCGCTGACCATGACCACGCCGTCGAGCGGCTCCAGCTCGGGCACGTCCAGCGCGGAGAGCGAGCCGTCGCCGCTCTGCAGCAGCTCCAGCACGGCCTCGCCGACGCCCTCGACCGGGGCCGGCTCGTCCTCCTCCGGGGTGCCCTCGCGGCGGGCCGCCTCGGCCGCCCGGATCAGCGCGGAGACGCTGGGGACCCGGTAGTCCCGCCGCTGCCGCACGGAGATCACCCGCGGGTGCGGGTCGGTCGCCTCGACGCCCTCGGCCCCGCCGAAGCGCTCGTCGGCCTCGTCCGGGTCGATCGACTCGACGTCCCAGGGGGTCACCTCGCCGAACGCGTCGAGCAGTTGCTCGTCGTACGCGAACGAGGCGTTGTTCAGGTTGACGTACGCCTGCCAGACGGCGTCGTCGTCGATCCGGCCCTGGGCGGCACGGACGGCGGCCAGGTGGGCGCGGGCCGCGTCGATCACCCGCTCGAGGGCGGCGTCCAGCTCACCGTGCTGGTCGGTCATGTGAGGCAGTCCCTTCGCGATGGGGGAGGTTCCGCGCCGGCGGTGACGCGACGGGCACGGTCAGCAGCTGCGGAGAAAGCGGTCCAGAACCCGCACGCCGAACTGTAGTCCGTCCAGCGGAACCCGCTCGTCGATGCCATGGAACAGGCCGGAGAAATTGAGGTCGGCGGGCAGCCGCAGCGGCGCGAAGCCGAAGCACCGGATGCCGAGCTGGGAGAACGCCTTGGCGTCGGTGCCGCCGGAGAGCATGTACGGCACCGGGCGGGCGCCCGGGTCCTCGGCGCGCAGCGCGGCGGACATGGCCTCGACCAGGTCGCCGTCGAAGGTGGTCTCCAGGGCGGGCTGGCGCTGGATGTACTCGATGGCGATGTCCGGCCCGACCAGCTCCCGCAGCTGCCGCTCCAGCAGCTCGCTCTGGCCCGGCAGGCTGCGGCAGTCGATGGTGGCGGTGGCCCGCCCCGGGATGACGTTGTCCTTGTAGCCGGCGGCCAGCCGGGTCGGGTTGGCGGTGTTGCGGATGGTCGCGCCGATGATGTTGGCGATCGGGCCGAGCTTGGCGATCGCGGTCTCCGGGTCGTCCGGGTCGATCTCGATGCCGAGGACGTCGGAGACCTCCGCCAGGAACGCCCGTACGGTGTCGGTCATCACCACCGGGAAGCGGTGCCCGCCGATCCGGGCGACCGCTTCGGCGAGCGCGGTGACCGCGTTGTCGTCGTGCACCATCGAGCCGTGGCCGGGCCGGCCCTTGGCGTGCAGGCGCAGCCAGTCGATGCCCTTCTCGGCGGTCTCGATGAGATAGAGCCGCCGGGACTCGTCCACGGAGTAGGAGAAGCCGCCGACCTCGCCGATCGCCTCGGTGCAGCCGTCGAAGAGGTGGCGGTGCCGCCGGGCGAGGAAGTGCGCGCCGTAGTCACTGCCGGCCTCCTCGTCGGCGGTGAAGGCGAGCACGATGTCCCGGGACGGGCGGACCCCGGCGCGCTGCCAGCCACGGACCACGGCCAGCACCATGGCGTCGAAGTCCTTCATGTCGATGGCGCCGCGGCCCCACAGGTAGCCGTCGCGGATCTCGCCGGAGAACGGGTGCACCGACCACTCGTCCGGGTCGGCGGGCACCACGTCGAGGTGGCCGTGCACGAGCAGCGCGTCCCGACCCGGGTCGGTGCCCGGGATCCGGGCGACCAGGTTGGCCCGGCCCGGCGCGGACTCGAGGAGTTCCGCGTCGACGCCGACCTCGGCGAGCTTCTCGGCGACGTACTCGGCGGCGCGACGCTCCCCGACGCTGGTGTCGTTGTCCCCGGTGTTGGTGGTGTCGATGCGCAGCAGGTCGCGGCAGAGGTCCACGACCTCGTCGGTGGGGTCCGGTCGGGCGGAGGCGGCGTCGCTCGTCATCGCTTCTTCATACCAGCCGGCCCGGCCGGCCCGTCGGCCCCGGTCGGGGGCGCGGTTTCGCGAACCGCGCGGGCGGGTACCGCCGGACCGCCACACCCGTCGATCGGTTGTCCGGGTTCGCGGCGCGGCGTCCGCCGCGCCGAGCCCGGAGGGCCGTAGCCGCCACCCGTCGAGGAGGGCACCATGACCGTCCCGCTGCCGCCGCTGCCGCCCGCCGCCGACGACGCGTACCGGCCGGGCGGCCGGAGCCTGGCCGACCTCGTGGACCACGAGCACCGGGCGCTGCTCGGGTTGGCCGGGCAGGTCACCGGACCGGGCCTGGATCCGGACCGCCGGCGCGAGGTGCTGGACGTGCTCGTCGCCGCGGTGTCCCGGCACCTCTCCGCCGAGGAGCAGTATCTCTTCCCGGCCGCCCGCGCGGCGGTGCCGGAGAGCGTCGAGCTGGTGGAGCGGGAGATCGAGGCGGACGCCGCCCTGCTGACCGCGCTGAAGGGACTGGCCGGGCCGGACGATCCGGCGGTGGCCGACGTCGCCGACCGGCTGCACCGGCACGTGAGCCGGGTCGCCGCGCTGCTGGCGCCGCTGCGCGAGGTGGCCACCGACGCGGAGCTGATCCGGCTGGGCAACCGGTGGGAGATCGCCGAGGAGGCGGCGCCGACCCGACCGCACCCGGGCACCCCGGCCACCCCGCCGTGGAACAAGATCGTCGAGCCGGCGGTGGGCGTGGTGGACAAGGTGCGTGACGTGGTCACCGGACGGCGGACCCGCCTTGCGGACCTGGAGCGACCCCGCGACCTCTGAACCGCTGGCTCATACAGCTATACCGATGCGGTCGGGCCCTTCCGCCCACCCGTTCGGTGGTCCTACCGTCACCGTATGAATCTGGAGCTGCGACACCTGCGGGTGGTGTGCGCGATCGCGGAGACGGGGAGCGTCACCAAGGCGGCCTCGACGCTCGGCCTGGCCCAGCCGGCGCTGACCGCCCAGCTCCAGCGGATCGAGCGGGCCCTCGGCGGGCCGCTGTTCGAGCGGGACCGCCGGGGCGCCCGGCCCACCGCGCTGGGCGAGCTGGTGCTGGACCGGGCGCGGGTACTGCTGCCGGCCATGAAGGGCCTCCAGGACGAGGCGGCCCGGCTGGCCGGGGCGGGCGACCCGCTGAGCCGCTACCGGTTCGGCGGGGTGAACAGCCCGATCCTGGGCCGGCTGGTGCACCGGCTCGCCTCGGAGCGCCCCGACGTGCAGATCAGCACCTACGCGTCCTGGTCGGTCGACGAGCTGGCCCAGCTGGTGGCCGGCGGCCGGCTCGACTTCGCACTGACCGGTGTCTGCGGAGACGCCACCCCGTCCGCCGAGTCCGGGCTGAGCTGGCGGGAGGTCGCCGTCGACCCGGTCTTCGTGCTGCTGCCGCAGGCCCATCCGATGGCCGGCCGGGACGAGGTGCGCCTGATCGACCTGCGCCGCGAGCAGTGGGTGGCCGCGCCCGGGGACGGCTGCTTCGGCGACTGCTTCGCGGCCGCCTGCGCCCGGGCCGGCTTCACCCCGCGCAAGGTCTACGAGGCGGACGTGCGGGGCTGCCTGGACCTCGTGGACGCGGGCGAGGCGGTGGCGCTGTGCCAGGCGACGTTCCGCCCGGTGGCGGGGCTCGTGACCCGCCGGCTGGCCGGGACGCCGCTGCGCTGGCGGCTGGTGCTCGGCTTCCACCCGGACGCCCCGGCGGCCCGGGTCGCCGAGCCGGTGCTGGAGACGGCGGTGGCCGCGTACACCGACGCGCTGGCGAACCACCCCGACTACCTGGCCTGGCTGCTGTCCCACCCGGACTTCGGCGCGCAGCCGACCACCTCGGGCGGGGTGCGAACCGCCTGAGCGCGGGTATCTGGGCGGCATGACTGATCTGTACCCCGCCGCCGACCAGCGGGAACTGCTGCGCCAGGCGGCCGCCGCGCACACCGCCGCCTCCGCCGACCTGGAGGCGTTCCTGCGCCGGTTGCCGGAGGTGCCCGAGCCGGGCGACATCACCGAGTACGCCAACCTGCTCAGCCGGGAGGAGCGGGCCCGCAGCGAGCGGCAGGACGCGGCCGACGCGGCCGGGCTGCAACTGCCCAGCATGGAGTCCGAATAGGCCGACGGCGACGGCACCCGGGAGGAGAATCCCGGGCGCCGTCGCCTCGCGCCGTCAGCGTTTCCGGAGGACCGCGCGAGCGCGGTCAGCGTTTCCTGACGACCGCGCGAGCGCGGTCAGCGTTCGATCAGGACGTCGTGGCCCAGGTCGAGCAGGGAGTGCCGCCACTCGTCGTCGGCGTTGCCCCGGCTCGGCTTCGCCGCGGCCAGCTCCCGGATCCGGTCGACGGCGTCGCGCATCACGTCGATGTCCTCCGGGGTGAGGTCGACCTTCCGCTTCATGAGCACCTGGAGGATCCGCCGGCCCGGCTCGGGCAGGTCCAGGTCCGGGTCCGGGCCGAACGCCTCCTCCCCCGAGCCGCGGGTGAGCAACCACTGCCGCAGCCGCTCGGAGGTGACGTTCACCTCGGCGTGGAAGTCGTCCCAGATCACCTCGACCTCGGGGTCGAGTCGCGCCTCGCGTACCATCACGCCTCCTCTTCCGACGGCGACCCGGACGGCGTCGGGTCGCCCTCGCCCTTGTCGGTGTGCTGCTTCAAGCCCTCCGGCGGCACCTTGACCCGGGCCGGGTTGGCCGTCGGGGGTGCGACGATCGGTTCGCTGCGCTCGGTGTCCTCGCGGGTCTCCTCGGGTTCGGTCATGTCCGCCCTCCGATCCGTCGGGGCTGGGGCGTCTTCCCTCATCGCGGATGGGACGTCGCCGCCGCGGTGTACCCGCGGTCCCCGGCACCCACCTCGATGGCGAGCTGGCCGTCCCGCGCGTCGACGGTGACCCGCTGGCCGGGCGAGATCTCGTTCTCCAGCAGCATCCGGGAGAGCCGGTTGTCGACCTCCCGCTGGATCACCCGGCGCAGCGGGCGGGCGCCGAACTCGGGCTGGTAGCCGTGCTCGGCCAGCCAGTCCACCCCGGCGGTGGTGAACTCGACCTGGATGTCCTGGGCGTGCAGCCGGCGGCGGGTCTCCTCCAGCAGCAGCCCGGTGATCTGGCGCAGCTGCTCGGCCTCCAGCCGCTGGAAGATGATCACCTCGTCGATCCGGTTGATGAACTCGGGCCGGAAGTTCTCCTGGAGGCGGCGCATCAGCCGCTCCCGCAGTTCGCTGGTCTCCTGCTCGCCCGGCTCACCGGCGCCGAAGCCGACGGTGCGCTGGGTGCCGGTGATGAGCTCCGAGCCGAGGTTGCTCGTCATGATCAGTACGGTGTTCTTGAAGTTGACCGTGCGCCCCTGGCTGTCGGTGAGCCGGCCGTCGTCGAGCACCTGGAGCAGGATGTTGAACACGTCCGGGTGCGCCTTCTCGATCTCGTCGAGCAGCACCACCGCGTACGGGCGGCGGCGCACCGCCTCGGTGAGCTGGCCGGCCTCCTCGTAGCCGACGTACCCGGGAGGCGCGCCCACCAGCCGGCTGACCGTGTGCCGCTCCTGGAACTCGCTCATGTCGACCCGGACCATCCGGTCGGCCTCGCCGAACAGCGCCTCGGCGAGGGCCCGGGCCAGCTCCGTCTTGCCGACGCCGGTCGGGCCGAGGAAGAGGAAGCTGCCCATCGGCCGGTCCGGGTCGGCCAGCCCGGTACGCGAGCGGCGCACCGCCTCGGCCACCGCGCTGACCGCCTCGTCCTGGCCGACCACCTTCTCGTGCAGGTGCCCCTCCAGGCGCAGCAGCCGATCGCGCTCCTCCTCGGTGAGCTGGTTGACCGGGATGCCGGTGGCCCGGGAGACCACCTCGGCGATCTCCCTCGGCCCCACCTCGGGCACATGGTTGGGGCCCTCGTCGCCGCGGGCCCGCCGGACCTGGTCCTCCAGCTCGGCGATCCGGTCGCGCAGCGTGGAGGCCCGCTCGTACTGCTCGTCGGAGACGGCCTGCTCCTTGTCCCGGCGTACCTCGTCGAGCTGCTGTTCCAGGTCGCGCACGTCGGCGGCTGGGGTGCGGGTACGCAGCCGCACCCGGGCGCCGGCCTGGTCGATCAGGTCGATCGCCTTGTCCGGCAGGTACCGGTCGGTGACGTACCGGTCGGAGAGCTCGGCGGCGGCGACCAGCGCCTCGTCGGTGAAGCGGACCTGGTGGTGCGCCTCGTACCGGTCGCGCAGGCCGCGCAGGATGGCGACCGTGTCCTCGACGGTGGGCTCGGGGACCAGCACCGGCTGGAACCGCCGGGCCAGCGCGGCGTCCTTCTCGATGCTCTTGCGGTACTCGTCCAGCGTGGTCGCGCCGATCACCCGCAGCTCGCCGCGGGCCAGGGCGGGCTTGAGCATGTTGGACGCGTCCATTCCGCCCTCGCTGCCGGCGCCGCCCGCGCCGACCAGCGTGTGGATCTCGTCCAGGAAGACGATCAGCTCCTCGCGGTGGGCGCGGATCTCGTCGATCACCTTCTTGAGCCGTTCCTCGAAGTCGCCCCGGTAGCGGGTGCCGGCGACCAGGCCGGCCAGGTCGAGCTGGATGACCCGCTTGCCGATCAGCGTCTGCGGGACGTCGCCGTCGCAGATCCGCTCGGCGAGCCCCTCCACGATGGCGGTCTTGCCGACGCCGGCCTCGCCGATCAGCACCGGGTTGTTCTTGGTACGCCGGGACAGGATCTCCACGGCCTGCTCGATCTCGTCGGCCCGGCCGATCACCGGGTCGATCTGGTCCATCCGGGCCAGGTCGGTGAGGTCCTGGCCGTACTGGTCGAGGGTGGGTGTGCCCCGGTCCGGCTTCGGGCCGGTGCCCGGGCCGCGCTCGGCGCTGGCCGCCTGGAGCGACTCGGGCTGGATCCGCCCGGCGGACAGCATCCGGCCGGCCGGCGACTCCGGGTTGAGCGGCAGGGCCATCAGGATGTGTTCCGGGCCGATGTAGTTGGCCCCCATGGCCCGGGAGAGCTGGTGCGCGTCGAGCAGCGCCCGCTTGGCCGCCGGGGTGAGCGACAGGTTCGGCGGGACCTCGCCCCGGGGCGCCCCCTCACCGCGCCCGCCGAGCGCGTTGACCAGCGCGTCCGGGTCGGCGCCGGCCCGGCGGATCAGGTCACGCAGCGGCTCGCGCTGCAACGCCGCCCACAACAGGTGGTCGGTGTCCAGGTCGTTGCTGTGCTTCTGGGCCGCGCGGCGGGCCGCGTCGGCCAGCATCTCCCGCGCGTCGGCGGTCATCAGCCGGGTGATGTCGACCCGGTGCGCCGGCCGGCGTCCCCCCTCGCCCCGGCCGAAGTACCGGGCCAGGAACTCGTCCCACGGGTCGTTGCCGAAGTCACCGGGTCCCATCATCTCTGTCCTCCGCAGTCGGTCGGCACGGCCGCCGGGGCGCGACATGGCGCGGCACGGTCGGCGGTGGCTACCCGGCGCTCGGCGCGACAAACGCGGGTGGGTGGCACGCTGGGGGCATGGAGACCAGGCCGCTGCTGATCGTCGACGGCGCGAACGTGGTCGGCTCGCGGCCGGACGGCTGGTGGCGGGACCGGGCCGGCGCGGCCGCCCGGCTGCGGGACGCGCTGGTGCCCCTCGCCGAGGCGGGCGTGCCGCCGGAGCTGCCGCCCCCGGTGGAGGTGGTGCTGGTGGTCGAGGGCGCGGCCCGCGACGTCCCGCCGGTGCCCGGGGTCGCCGTGGTGTCCGCGCCCGGCTCCGGCGACGACACCATGGTGGAGCTGGTCGCCGCCGCGCCGGACCGCCGCCGGCTGGTGGTCACGGCCGACCGCGAGCTGCGGGCCCGGGTGGGCGCGCTCGGGGCCGAGGTGCACGGCCCCCGCTGGCTGCTCCGCTGACCGCTTCCCGGGACGCCGGTGCGTCCCGTGGACGGGACCCGAGCGCCCGCCGGCGGGACCGGCGGGTACCGCGCGGAGTGCCTTTGCGCACGTCAGGGCGGCAATCGGACACCCGGGCAGGAACGCCGCGAGGGCGGATGTTCGCCCACCCGTCGGGATGGGTTGTAATGGAGATCTCCCCCGCCCCCAGGAGGTCCCCCGTGGCGAGCGTCGCCGAGCTGAAGGCAGCGATCGATGTCGCTCTCCAGCAGATAGGAGACGGGCAGACAGCGGTGCAGGCGGCCGGCGAGAAGCTGGCCGAGGCGCAGCAGACCCTGGCCGGCGCGCTGGAGGGCAGCGGCCACGAGACCGTCGAGGCGGCCCAGGCCTCGCTGACCCAGGCCAGCCAGGAGCTGGAGGAGTGTCTCGCCGCGACGCTGGTGGCGGTCGAGCAGGCGCAGCTCTACGTCTCGACCCTCTGAGGCCCGGTCGTGTCCATCGTCGAGGACATCGGCGCCCAGGTCCGGGCCGCCGCCGAGGAGCTGCCCCTGGCCCAGCTCGCCGCCGCGCTGGAGAAGTTCGGCCAGGCCACCGAGCGGCTGCGCTGGGTGCGCCAGGAGTCGGCGAACCCCATGGGGGTGCCGGAGCTCTCCGCCGCGACCGAGCACGCCGAGACCGCCGGGTACGCGCTGCGGGTGGCGCAGGAGCAGCTGTCCGCGTACCTGGCGGCGATCGGGCTGGCCGCCGACGGGGCGCCCGCGCCGAGGGCCGCGGAGCGCCGGCCGAAGCACGACGCGGCCCGGGGCGAGGTGGCGCCCCCGGCGCCCGGTGCCGCGCCGGAACGGGACGAGCAGCCGGCGGTGCGGCGCTGGTGGGCGGTGCGGGTGGCGGAGCTGACCGGCGGCCGGGAGGGCGCGCCGGAGGAGCCGGACGAGCGGGTCGAGGACTCCCGCGAGCTGCTGCGCCGGGTGGTGACCGGCATCCGGGCCGGCGACCGGGACCGACTGCACCGCGAGCTGCGCCGGGCGCACGCCGACGTCGGGCTGGGGCTGGCCGCGATCGCCCCGCCGCTGCTGCGCGGCCTCGCCGGCGAACTGCTCGGCCACCCGCCGCGCGCCGACGACCTGGGCCGGCTGCGCCGGGAGCTGGACGGGCGGGTCCGCGACCTGCTGCCCGGGCTGCCCCCGCCGGTGCTGGACACCCTGCTGACCCGGGTCTGCCGGATGCCCCCGCCGCGCCGGGCCGACGACCGGGAGCAACCGCACGCCGCCGACCCGGCGGTCACCGCCGGCGTGGTCACCGGGGTGCTGCTCGACCGGCTCGGCCGGGACCTGCCGAAGGACACCGAGGATCGGGAGCCGTCCCGTGGCTGACGTCCGCGCGCAACTGGTGACGCGGGTCCGGGGGATGCTCTCCGAGGCCCTCGGCGCGACCCGGAACCGGCTCGCCGCCGCCGACGCCGACCTGGCCGCCTCCCGGGACCGGCTGGCCCGGGTGCGGCGCGCCGC
>NZ_JBSSLX010000163.1:0-13325 GCF_053890995.1 Micromonospora sp. I033
CCGTTGACGGGACGTTGACCGGGTATCGGGGTGGGCGGCAGGTGGCGCCGGTGCCGGACGGGTCGTGTGACGTGACGGCGCACGTGGCCATGGACTCGGTCGCCTCCGCCGGTGAGCGGGTGGCGCGGTGTGCGTACACCCTGGTCTCGCAGCGGGAGGGGTTGCGGGCGCTCGGGGCCGACGGCGGGCGACCGCCGCTGAGCCTGGCCTCCCGGGACCCGGCCGGTTACCTGCGGGCCCTCGCCGCCGCGTCGGCGGTGGCCGAGCTGACCGACCCGGCCGGCCTCGGCGGGCACTGGTGGCTGCTGCAACCGGTCGGCGTCGCCGTCGATCCGCTCATGGCACGATGACGGACATGACCACCGACGCCGGCGACCTCCGCGAACTGACCGTCGGCACCGGGGCCGGCGGGGAGCAGCTCGGCACCGACATGGTGCTCAACATCGGGCCGCAGCACCCGTCGACGCACGGCGTGCTCCGGCTGAAGCTGGTGCTCGACGGCGAGCGGGTGGTCTCCGCCGAGCCGATCGTCGGCTACATGCACCGGGGCGCGGAGAAGCTCTTCGAGGTCCGCGACTACCGGCAGATCATCGTGCTGGCCAACCGGCACGACTGGCTCTCCGCGTTCTCCAACGAGCTGGGCGTGGTGCTCGCCGTGGAACGGCTCATGGGCATGGAGGTGCCGGAGCGCGCGGTCTGGCTGCGGATGGCGCTCGCCGAGCTCAACCGGGTGCTCAACCACCTGATGTTCCTCGGCTCCTACCCGCTGGAGATCGGCGCGATCACGCCGATGTTCTACGCGTTCCGCGAGCGGGAGACGATCCAGGCGGTGATGGAGGAGGTCTCCGGCGGCCGGATCCACTACATGTTCAACCGGGTCGGCGGGCTCAAGGAGGAGGTGCCGGCCGGCTGGACCGCCCGGGCCCGGGCCGCGATCGGGGAGGTCCGCCGGCGGATGCCCGACCTCGACCACCTGATCCGGCGCAACGAGATCTTCCTGGCCCGCACCGTCGGGGTGGGCGTGCTGTCGGCGGCCGACGCCGCCGCGTTCGGCGCCTCCGGACCCGTCGCCCGGGCCTCCGGGCTCGACCTGGACCTGCGCCGGGACGAGCCCTACCTGGCGTACGACCAGCTCGACGTGCCCGTGGTGACCAAGGCCGCCGGGGACTGCCACGCCCGCTTCGAGGTGCTGCTCGACCAGGTGTACGTCTCGCTCGACCTCGCCGAGCAGTGCCTGGACCGGGTGGACCGGCTCAGCGGGCCGGTGAACACCCGGCTGCCCAAGGTGGTGAAGGCGCCCGAGGGGCACACCTACGCCTGGACCGAGAACCCGCTGGGCATCAACGGCTACTACCTGGTGTCCCGGGGTGAGAAGACCCCGTGGCGGCTCAAGCTGCGCACCGCCTCGTACGCGAACGTGCAGGCGCTGGCCACCCTCCTCCCGGGCTGCCTGGTGCCGGACCTGATCGCCATCCTCGGCTCGATGTTCTTCGTGGTCGGCGACATCGACAAGTAGCGGCCGCCCGGTCAGCGCCAGCGGTCGGTGCCGCGGGTGCCGCCGGCCCGGGGGGCGTCGTCGCGCGGCGGGTAGCCGTAGCGGGCCGGCTCGGGCTCGACCTGACGCCACTCCGGCTGGCCGCTGCGCTGCGTCGGGGGCCGCCACTCCTCGGGCACCGGCACCCCGCCGGCCGGAAGCGCCGGCCGGCTCTCCTGCGACCAGCCGCCGCCCGCCTCGCCGGGTACGGCCCGGCCCCGGACGGACGCCCAGCGGTCCTCGACCCGGTACTCGGTGCCGCCGCCGTCGGCGTGCACCGCGGCGCGCCGCTCCCCGACCCGGATCTCCCGGCCGTGCTCGTCGTCGCGCACCGCGGCCCACCGGTTGCCGCTGCGCAGCTCGGACCAGTAGTCACCGTCCGGATCGTCGGTCACCGCCCAGCCCTCGGCCGCCCGCTCGTCGTGCCCGGCCCGGTCGTCGTGGCCCGCCCAGGCGCCCTGACCGGCACGGTCGTCGTGGCCTGCCCAGGTGCCCTGCCCGGTTCGGTCGCCCTGGGCAGCCCAGGTGCCCTGTCCGGTTCGGTCGCCCTGGCCGGCCCAGGTGCTCCGGCCGGTGCCGGTCGGCTCGTCGCGCGGAGCGGCCCAGCCCGCCTCCGGGCGGCCCCCCGGCCCCGCCGGCCAGGACCCGTCGGCCGGCCCGTCCTGGCCCGACCGCCAGGACCGGTCGTCGGCCGGCCGGAACCGCTGCTCGGCCGAGCCGGACGGCCAGGACCGGTCGTCGCCCGGATCGGTGGCCCAGCCACGGTCATCGCCCTCCCGCGCCGACCAGCCACGGTCGTCGCCCTCCCGTGCCGACCAGCCACGGTCCTCGCCGGACGCCCGGCCGACGCCCGCCCACGGGTGGTCGTCCCCGGACTCGCCGGACCAGGAGCCGCCGTCCCGGGAACCGGCCGGCCCGGCCCAGGCCGCCTCGCCGCCCTGGCCGGACGACGAGCCGCCGGGGCGGGAGCCCTCGGCCGGACCGGACCAGCCGCCGCCCTGGGCGGACCAGGAGCGCTCGTCCCGGCCGGGCCGGGCGCGGTCGTCGTCGGAGTCCCGGTAGCCGGCGCGGGGGCGTTCCTCCGGTTCCGCACCGCTCCAGGCGCGCTCCTCCGGAGCGGGGGACCAGCGGCCGGCGTACCCGCCGTACCGGGTGCCCGCGGGATCGGCGCCGCCGTCCACGATGGTGTGCCGGGTGGTGACGTGCACGGTCTCGGTGTGGTGCACCACCCCGACCTGTCGGGGCTCCGGCCGGATCTCCGGCTCGGGGGCGCGCGCCGCGCCGTAGACACCGGCCTGGGGGCGGTCGGCGCCGTAGACGCCGCCCTGCAGGCGGTCGGCGCCGTAGCCGCCGGCCTGCTGGCGGTCGGCGCCGTGGGGGGCGGGGCGGTCGGCGGCGTGGTCGGCGCCGTACCGGGTGCCGGGCTGCGGTCGGCGGGCGGGCCCGTCCTCGTTCCGGGCGGCGGGCTGTGCCCGGCCCGGCTCGGTGCGGGCGCGCCCCTCGTCGTACGGCTCGGTGGCGGCCACCCGGGCGCGGCCGCCGGCCGGCTCCTCGTTGGCGGACGTGGCGATGCCCGCGGCGGCGGCGATGCCGGCGGCCGCGGCGTCGAGCCGGCGGCGCATCGCGGTGACCGACTCCTGGGTCCGCTGGGCCTGGTCGAGCGCCTGGTTGCCGCGCTGGGCGGCGGCCACGATCTCGCCGCGCAACTCCCGGCGGAGCTGCTCGAGCTCCTCGCGCAGCTCCGCGGAGCCCGCCGACCCGCCGCCGCTGTCCGCCCGCAGCGCGATGGAGAGACCGATCAGCACCACGGCCAGGATCGCGAGCACGGCGCCGAACCGGAGCGGACCGTTGCCGTCGGCGACCAGCAGGATGAGCGCCGCCAGGGGTGCGAGCGCCACTCCGATCCAGAACAGGATGGTCAGCAGCGCGGGACTGCGGTTTTCGGCGGGGGCGACCGAGGCGGGCATGGCTGAGCAGACTACCGAGACTTCCCCCGGTTTGGAACGGGCCGAAAGCATCGATGTAAAGGCCGGTGACCAGGACTTCCCACCCGGCCACGGCGGCTGCCCCGCCGACGCCGGCGGGCCGGGACGGCCCGCCGGCGCGGCGGTGGCGTGGTCAGCTCCCGGCGAGCGCGGCGTCGGAGGAGAACACCAGGCCGACGCTGGCCGCGCCGGTCTTCAGGGCGTTCTTGGTCTGCGGGCCGCCCGCGTCGAGCGAGCTGAACGAGCCGGCCTTGAAGTCGTAGACCTCGACCAGGCCGGCCTGGCACTTCGGCCGCTGCGGGCACTCCGGCGGGCCGGCCAGCACGGTGGCCGCTCCGGAGCACTTGGCCGCCAGGTCGGAGAGCGTGGCGAGCTGGTACTTGTCGGCGAACGCCTTGGTGACCGCGAAGGCGTTCTGGTCCTGTGCCTGGGCGGGCTGGCCGAAGCTGATGCCCACCTTGTCACCGGCCGCCTTCAGCGCGCTGACCGTCTTGTCCAGCTCCGGCGACGAGACCGGCTGGGCGTCCTTGCCGTTGGCCTTGGTGTTGAGGAACTCGGCCATGGTCGCCGCGTACTCCGGGACGACCTGGACCTGCCCCTTCTCCAGGGCCGGCTCGTAGAGCTCGCGGTTGCCGATGGTCTGCACCTCGACCTGGTAGCCGGCCGCGGTGAGGGCGATCTTGTAGAGCTCGGCGATGGTCTGGCTCTCGCTGAAGTTGCCGGCGCCGACGGTCACCTGACCGCCGGGCCCCTTCTCGACGCCGTCGGTCACGCCGTTGGCGTCGGCGAACTCCTTCGCCGCGACCTGCGGGGTCTTCCGGTCGACGTCGACGGCCCGGTTCAGCTCGATCAGCTTGGGGGTGTCGAGCTTCGCGGAGACCTTGTCGAGCGCGGCGACGAGCTGCGGGGTGGCCGCCTTCGTGTTGATCGCGGGGATGACGTTGTCGGTGTTCTGGAGCTTCTTGTCGTCGGTGAGGACGACGAGCTTGTCGCCCGCCACCGGGGCGCAACCGGCCCCGGCGGCGGTGCCCTGCTCGGGCGCGTCGGTGCCCGAGGACCCGGCGTCGCCGCAGCCGGCGAGGAGACCGGCCGTGAGGACGCCGAGCGCCCCGACGGCCAGCGTGGTACGTGCGCGCATCATTGCCCGCCTTCCGTGTCCCGGCGCGACCCGTGCGGGCCGGCCGCGTGTCCGACGGGCGATCCGACCGGATGCCCGCGTCTCCAGCCAATATCTACCGGACCGGACCGACAAACTCCGAGCGGGATTCGTCACCGGATCGTCATCACGGGGGATTCAGGCGCCGGCCGTGGCGTCGGCCGCCCGGCGTTTCGCCGCCCGCCGGACCCGGCGCAGCGGGCGGGGCGTGACCACCCGCTCGACCACCGCCAGCACCCCCTCGACGAGCAGCGCCAGCCCGGCCACGAGGACCCCGCCGGCGACGATCTGGCCGCCGCCGGCCGCGATGTCCAGCCCGAACCCGGCCCGGATGATCTGCCCGAGCCCCCCGCCGTTGACGAACGAGGCCAGCGCCGCGGTGGCCACCACCTGCACGGCGGCGGTGCGGAAACCGGCCGCCAGGTAGGGCACCGCGAGCGGCAGCTCCACCCGGCGCAGCACCTGCCCGCCGGAGAGCCCCATCCCGCGCGCCGCGTCCCGGGCCTCCGGGTCGGCCTGCCGCACCCCCGTGTACGCGTTGGCCAGCAGCGGCGGCACCGCGAAGACCGCCAGCGCGACCACCACCGCCGGCCGGCCGAAGCCGAGGAAGGTCAGCGGCAGGATGGTCAGCAGGGCCAGGGTCGGAATGGCGAGGGTGACGTTCGACACCAGCAGCACCAGCCCGCCGCCCCGGCCGGTGTGCCCGAGCCAGAGCCCGATCGGCCAGGCCACCAGGCAGCCGAGCAGCACCGCCAGCGCCGACATGCTCAGGTGCTCGCCGAGCCGGTCCAGGATGCCGCCCGGGTTGGTCCAGTTGAGCGGGTCGTTGAGCCAGACGATCGCCTGCTGCACCGGGTTCATGAGCTCCGCCCTCGCAGCCAGGGGGTGAGCAACCGGCCGACGCCGGCCAGGATCAGGTCGAGCACCAGCGCCAGCAGCACGCAGAGCACGGTGCCGGTCATGATCTGGGCCTTGTAGAAGTTGTTCTGGAAGCCGGCGAAGATGAGCTGGCCCAGGCCGCCCCGGCCGACCACCACCCCCACTGTGACCAGCGCCACCGTGGAGACCGTGGCCAGCCGCACACCGGTGAGGATGCCGGGCAGCGCCAGCGGCAGTTCGATCCGGAACAGCCGGCCCCAGCGGCCGTATCCCATGCCCTCGGCGGCCTCCCGGACCTCGGGGGGCACCTGGTTCAGCCCGGCCAGCGCGTTGCGCACGATGACCAGCAGCGCGTAGAGCGCCACCACGGTGAGCACGGTGATCGCGCCGATGCCCAGGTATGGCGCGAGGAAGGCGAACAGCGCCAGCGACGGGATCGTGTAGAGCACCCCGGTCAGCGCCAGGATCGGCGCGGCCAGCGAGCGGAACCAGTAGGCGGCCACCGCGAGCGGCAGCGCCACCAGCGCCGCGATCAGCACCGCCCGGGCGGTCAGCCAGGTGTGCTCACGCAGCGCGGCGAGGATCGTGTCAGAGTTGTCCCGCACGTACTGCCAGGAGAACCACGGGTTACCCGGCGCGGCCCGGTAGCTCAGGTGGAGGGACACACGTGGACGTTACCCCGGGCGCCGGACAGGGCGCGGCCTCGATCACGCTGGAGCGCATCCGAAAGCGTTACCCGGACGGCACCGAGGCGGTACGGGAGCTGAGCCTGGAGGTCAAGGCCGGCGAGCTGGTGGTGCTGATCGGCCCGTCCGGCTGCGGCAAGTCCACCGTGCTGCGGATGATCAACCGGCTGATCGAGCCCACCGACGGGCGGATCCTGCTCGGCGACGACGACGTCACCCGGGTGGACCCGGTCACACTGCGCCGTCGCATCGGTTACGTGATCCAGAACGTCGGTCTCTTCCCGCACCAGACCGTCGCCGCCAACGTGGCCACCGTGCCGGGGCTGCTCGGCTGGCCCCGGGAACGCACCCGGGCCCGGGTGGACGAGCTGCTGGAGCTGGTCGGCCTCGACCCGGGGCAGTTCGGCCGCCGCTACCCGCACGAGCTCTCCGGCGGGCAGCGGCAGCGGGTCGGGGTGGCCCGCGCGCTCGCCGCCGACCCGGTGGTGCTGCTGATGGACGAGCCGTTCTCGGCCGTCGACCCGATCGTCCGGACCCGGCTCCAGGAGGAGTTCCTCCGGTTGCAGGCCGAGGTCCGCAAGACCATCGTGCTGGTCACCCACGACCTCGACGAGGCGGTCCGGCTGGGCGACCGGATCGCGGTGCTCTCCGAGGGCGGCCGGCTGGAGCAGTACGACACCCCGGCCGCCCTGCTCGGGTCGCCCGCCTCGCCGTTCGTCCGCGAGTTCGTCGGCGCCGACCGCGGCATCCGCCGGCTGGCGGTCACCCCGGTCACCCGCGAGGTGCTCGACCCGCTCCCGGGCGACGGCGGGGCCGGCCTGCCGACCGTGCCGCTGGGCGGCTCGGCGTACGACGCGCTGGGTGGGCTGCTCACCTCCGGCGCCGAGCAGGCGGTGGTCATCGAGGACGGCCGGCCGGTGGGGCTCCTCACCCGGGCCCGCGTGCTGGGCCTGGGCGTGCTGGACTGATCAGGCGCCTGGCCAGGCCGACGATTCCAGGGTCAGGCGCGGCCGCCGAGGCTGGCCAGGCCGACGATCCAGCCGGCGAAGAACCCGTAGGTGACTCCGGCGCTGGCGGCCTGGAAGGCGGCGAAGAGCGAGCCGTGCGGCCCGAGGAGGGTGGCCAGCAGGGCCGTGCAGCCGGCGGCCAGGGCGTACGCGCCCCAGCCGGAGAGGAACTGGCTGCCCGAGCTCTCCACCCGGGCCACCTGCGGGCCGGGCAGCAGGTAGAGCAGGGCCGCGGCCAGCACGACCAGCAGGATCGCCCGCAGGTTGGTGGCGAGCACGCCCTGCGACGGGTCGTCGGCGTGCAGCCGCCAGGCCGGCCAGGCCAGCAGCCGGAGGAACCATCCCCCGGCCCCGGTCGGGTCGGTGTGCCCCTGCACCCAGCCCACGTACGTCGGGCTGCCGCACACCGCGACGAGCAGGAGCGCGGCGAGCGTGCCGGTGCCGGCGGCCGTGCCGTACGCGCTGACGGTGCGGGTGCGGTTGGTGAGGGCCATGGAGCGCTCAGTTCCCGGCCCACCGCGCCGGGCAAACCTGCGTGCCCGGGCCACCGCCGAGGGTCGGCGGGTGGCCATCGCTCAGTGCTTCAGCAGGTAGTCGATGAAGGCGGCGCGCAGCAGCGGCGCGGACTCCTCCTGCTCGTAGCCGTGCCCGGTCATCTCCCGCCACAGGGCGTTGGCCTCGTCGATGATCGGCCCGATCGAGTTGGGGGCGCCGTCCAGGATCGTGGCCTCGTCCGCGTTCGGCATGTGCCGCAGCACCGACCAGAAGAACTCGACGTCGCGGCGCTCCCGGGCCAGGTGGAACGCCTGCTCGCGCAGTTCCTCGGTGGAGAGCTTGTCCAGCTCGTCGAAGGTACGGCCGCCGGGGGCAGGAGTCTCCGTCATGCCGCCGAGCCTAACCGGCGAGATCAGCTCCGGCCCGCCGGACGCGACGCCGGCGCCGGCCGGCCCGAGGGTCAGCGGTCCCCGGCGTCCCAGCGGCGTGGCTCGCTCTCCCAGCGCGGCGACTCCCACGAGTCGACGGTGTCGGGATCCCGGACCGGCAGCACCGACGGCCAGGCGTCGCCCGGGTCCGGCGGCGGGGTCAGCGCCCAGCCGGTGCTGATCGTCCCGTCGCCGCTCGGCCCGGTCGGTACCGCTTCCGGCGCCGGGGGTCGGGGCCGCCCGAACGTCTCGACCAGCCGGGTGACCAGCAGGCCGGCGCCGAGGGTGGCCCCGCCGACCGCCCACCGGCTGATCGTCCAGTCCTGCGCCACGGCCCAGGCCAGGAAGACCTCCACCGTGCAAACCGCCAGCAGGGTGCCGAAGACCCCGCCCCGCCGGCCGTACGCGCTGGTGCCGCCGAGCATCACCGCGCCGATCGCCAGCACCGACCAGTCGAGCCCGCTGGCGGGCGCCACCGGACCGTCCCCGTTCGCGGCGATCAGCACCCCGCCCAGCACGGCCAGCACCGTCGAGCCGATCAGCGCCAGCGCGGTCACCGTGGCGGCCACGGCACCCCGCCGCCGGGCCGGGTCGACGACCGGCCGGAACCGCCCGACCAGCCGGCGGACCGGTTTGATGGCGCCGAAGAGCCCGCCGAGGACGGCCACCGCCGCGAAGCCGACGAAGAGGTAGAGGGCGGTGCTGCGGGGGTCGTAGCCGCCCTGGACCTCGATCGGGGTGGTCCGCCGCTCGATGTACACGATCACGCCCGCCGCGCCGGCCAGGCTGGCCGCCCAGCCGGGCACGTGCAGCACCACCACGGCCAGCGCGAGCGCGAGCCCGCCGAGCGCCGCCACCGCCAGCGCCGGGAGCAGGGCCTCCCGTACCCCGCGGTCGCCCTGCTCGGCGAAGTGCAGCGCGGCGGCCAGCGCGACCGGCCCGATCGCCAGGTTCACCGCCGCGGCCCGCAGGCTGAGCCCGGCGGCCAGGGTGAGCAGCCCGAGGCCCGCCACGTCGACCAGCAGCGTCTTCAGGGCGCCGCCGCGCAGCGCGTCGGCGTCCTCGCGCCAGAGCAGCCAGGTCACCGCGGCCAGCCCGACCAGCAGCAGGAACTCCCAGACCACGTGCACCGCGATCCGGTCCCGGCCGGGCTCGCCGTGGGAGGGGTCGTCGAAGACGTTCTCCAGGACGGCCGCGGGCACGCCGGACGACGTCTCTCCCGGCGCGTTCCGGCCCGTCTCGTCGTACCCCATGGCCTGCGCCTCCCACGTGGCCGGCCGTGCGGTCCGACGCGCGGGCGGACCGGCGGCGGCCGTTGCTCTCCGGTCGCCAGGCACGGTACCTGCGGGGGGAGGTGCTGGGAACCCCCTGATCAGAGGCGGCCGCGCGGAGTCTCCCGGTCGCCCGGTTCGCGGTCCTCGTCGTCCTCCTGCTCGGGCACCCGGCAGGACCGCTCGAGCCAGAGCGCCGCCGCGACCAGGGCGAGCGAGGCGAGCAGGCCGGCGCCGGCGGCCGGCCGGTCGTCCATGGCGGCGTTGGTCCGCTCGACGAAGAGCCAGCCGGTCAGCCCGGCGTAGAAGCCGGCGAAGATGGCCCCGGCCAGAGCGGACGCCTTGGCCAGCACCACGAACCGGGCGACCAGCAGCGGGTTCACCGGGTCCCGGCCCGGGCGGCGCTCGATCCGGCTGCGGGTGTTGACCGCCGCGTACGCCTCCAGCACGGCCAGGCCGGCCAGCGTGACCACCGGCAGCCAGGGCAGGTCGGGGGCCATCTCGTAGTAGAAGGTGCTGATCAGCAGCCAGGCCAGCGCCGCGGCGGCCAGGGCGGCCACCACCAGCGTGGAGATCCGGGTCGGACCCATCCGGAAGCGGTGGGGGTCGCGCGGGGACTGCGCCTGGCTCATGCCGTCCGGCTCCACTGGGTCATGTGTCCGACTCTAACGCCAGATCGGGGCGCGGACCGAGTTCCAGCGCGTCGGAGGCGAGCGGCTCGGCGTTGAGCAGGTCGGTCAGCCAGCCGTGCCCGGGCAGCCGGCCGTGCGGCTCGATGTCGATCCACGGCCGCAGCACGAAGGCGCGCAGGTGGGCCCGGGGGTGCGGCAAAGTCAGCTCCGGATCCCCGCTGAGCACCGGCTCCCCGGCGGCGTCCCAGACCGCGATCACGTCCACGTCGAGGGTGCGCGGCCCGTACCGCCGCTCCGGGTCGCGGGTGCGGCCGGCCGCCGCCTCGGCGGCCCGGGCCCGCGCCAGCCAGTCGCGCGGGGTCGCCGCCGGGTCCCCGACCAGCACCGCGGCGTTGAGGTACGCGGGCTGGTCGGCGTCCCCCCACGGTGGAGTCTCGTAGACGCCGGAGACCACCAGCACGGTGTCGCCGAACGAGGCCACCGCGGTCCGCAGGTGGGCGAGGCGGTCGCCCAGGTTGCTGCCGATCGACAGCACGGCCCGGGTCACCGGGTACGCCGCATCGTCACGGCCACGTCCCGGAAGGCGTGCGGGATCGGGGCCTCCGGCTTGTGCACGGTGACCGTCGCGGCGGCGACCAGCGGCTCGGCCAGGCAGACCGCGAGCAGCCGGTCGGCGAGCGTCTCGATGAGGTTGACCGGCTCGCCGGTGACCACGGCGACCAGCTTCTCGGCCAGCTCGCCGTAGTGCACGGTGTCGGTCACCTCGTCGGAGCGGGCGGCCGGGGCGAGGTCGAGTTCGAGCACCGCGTCGACAACGAACTCCTGGCCCTGGGCGCGTTCGAAGTCGTAGACGCCGTGCCGGCCGTGCGCACGAAGGCCGGTCAGCTCGATCCGGTCGGTCATCGCTCTCCCTCGGTGGTGGGGCGGGCCAGGCGCGGGCGGCCGGTGGCCCGCCAGACGGCGAGCGCGTCGGCGGTGCCCCGGACGTCGTGCACGCGGACCCCCCACGCGCCGGCCGCCACGGCGAGCACGCTGGTGGCGACGGTGGCCGCCTCCCGCTCGGCGGTGGGCCGGGGGTTGCCGTCCGGGTCGGCCAGCAGCCGCCCCAGGTAGGACTTGCGGCTCGACCCGAACAGCAGCGGGAAGCCGAGGTCGACCAGTTCCGGGAGGCGGGCGCTGAGCTCCCAGTTGTGCGCGGCGGTCTTCGCGAAGCCCAGCCCCGGGTCGACGATGATCCGGTCGGCGGCCACCCCGGCGGCCAGCGCCTCGTCGACCCGCCGGCTCAGCTCGGCCCGGACGTCGGCCACCACGTCGGTGTAGTGGGCCAGGTCCCGCATCTCGCGCGAGTGGCCCCGCCAGTGCATGAGCACCCAGGGGCAGCCGGCGTCCCGGACCACCCGGGCCATGTCCGGATCGGCGAGGCCGCCGGACACGTCGTTCACCACGTCCGCGCCGGCGGCGAGGACCGCCTCGGCCACCCGGGCCCGGCTGGTGTCGATGCTGACCGGGATGCCGGCGGCGCTCAGCTCGCGGATCACCGGCAGCACCCGGGCGATCTCGGTCTCCGCGTCGACCCGGTCGGCGCCCGGCCGGGTCGACTCGCCGCCCACGTCGACGAGGTCCGCGCCGGCCACGCGCAGTCGCACTCCGTGTGCGACGGCGGCGTCGAGGTCGGCGTATCTGCCGCCGTCGGAGAAGGAGTCGGGCGTGACGTTGAGGACGCCCATCACCACCGGGGTCTCCGCCCGTACCAGATCGGTCACGGACCCGACAGTACCGGTCGCCAGCAGGGCTTCCGGCGGCCCGGGCGACCGCGGTCGGCGACGCCCCTGACGTGCGGATTGGAACAGGTGTACGATCGGTCGTCAGGTCCGTTCCGGGTCGACTCTTCGCGGGTTGTCGCAAAGGTGGCCGGGCCGTACGCTTTGGAATTGCCCAGCATCGAGATGGCGAAGCCTGGAGGGAGGGCCGAAGCGGGACGAATCCTCGCAAAGCTCACCACCCTCCGTGGTGGGTGACGAACCCAGCGTCGTCGACGCTGTGTGGAACGAGCACCATCCCGCCAGGTTTTGCCCACATGCACCACCGCGGCGCCGCCGGCCGCGACCTTGGGGAGGTTTTCCAGTGATCGCCATCGAGCTCATGGGGACGGCGTCCGCCGCCGTCGACCACGCGCTCCACACCCTGGCGTCGACTCCACTCGCCGAGCCGGCTCCCAAGGGCATCGACACCAACAATGTCGTCTCCTTCTTCGCCAGCAAGATCGCGCCGATCCTGCTCGCGGTGCTCGGCGTGATCTTCATCGGCCGGGCCAGCCGGGGCGAGATCTCCAAGGTGCTGACCAGCTCCGCCATCGCGATCATCGGGCTGGCCTTCATCGCCGGCGCCGCCACGCTCTTCTTCGTCGGCGACTACCTGATCAACCTGATCTTCGAATAGGCGTTGGGCGACGATGCGGCTGCGCACCGACGACGACATCTACCGGGCACGCCTCGTCTACCTGGGGCCGCCCGGGTACACCCTTCCCGTCCACCTGCCGTACGCCCAGTACGGCCTGTTCATGCTGCTCGTACCCCTCTACATGTTCATCCACTGGTTGTTCACGCTCCAGGTCGAGCTCTTTCCCGCCTGGGAGATCTCGCTCGCCATCGTGACGACCTCGTTCATCTTCCGGTACGTCGACCCGGACCGGCCGGCGCGCATGGTCATCCGGACCGCGCTGACCGACTGGCGGCGCACCCGGGAGCCGGCCGCCGAACTGCGCGACCCGCGCCTCGTCGCGAGCCGGATCAGGATCCGGGAGGAACTGGCATGACCGGGCGTACGCCGACGGCGCAGACGAACGACGCGGGTGAGGCGGTCGCATGAGTCGCTCTTCCACGCCGGGTTCCCCGGCCGGGCGTCCGGCCGGGCCGCACGGTAACCGTGCGCGATCGTTCGACTACCCACCGGACGAGGAGCTGGACGAGGTCACCCTCGACCCGGCCCTGGTGACCAGCCCGCACCACGGTCGCGTCGGCGTCTTCCAGCCGCCCCGGCCGCTGGCCCCGCGCGCTGCCGAGCAGCGTGAGCCGGCGGTCGCCGACAGCGGTGACATCGACTCCCCCTTCCTCGACCTCTTCGGTGGCGCGCAGCCCCGGGTCCGCCGGCCGGTGAGCCCGCCCGCCGGCCCGCCGGCCCCGGTGGAGCCGGTGGTGGCACCGCCCCGGCGCGGCGTCGGCCGGGAGGCGCTGCCCATCCCCCACCAGCACG
>NZ_JBSSLX010000164.1:0-13281 GCF_053890995.1 Micromonospora sp. I033
GGGTTACGCGACACAGCACGTGACGCCGATCACACTCGCCTCCCGGGGGCCTGGCGGACCGCCCGCCGGGATCCCGGCCGGAACCGGGTGGGATCATCGGGGGGTGAGCCGCGCCGACACCGTCCGTTTCCGCTACAGCCAGGCGATCCTGGTCGCCGCGATCGTCGCGTTCATCGGCGCGCTGCCGCTGGCCACCGCGCGCTGGTGGCTGCTCTGGGTGCTGCTGCTCCCGCTCGCGCTGGGCCTCTGGGCCTGGCGGGCCGGCACCGACGCGGATGCCCGCGAGCTGCGGCTGCGGGCCCTCCTCGGGCAGCGGCGGGTGCCCTGGACCCGGGTCGCCGAGCTGGCCGGTGACGGGCGCGGACGGGCGGTCGCGCGGCTCGACGACGGCGAGCTGCTCGTGCTCCCCGCGGTCCGCGCCGCGGACCTGCCCCGGCTGGTCTCCGCCACCGGGCAGGAGCTGCCCGGGTCCGCCGGCTGAACCGTCAGTAGCCGTCGACCACCCGGTTCGTCAGCGGCTCCCCGGCCGCGAACCGGCGTACCTGCTCCCCCACCAGCCGGTACGCCCGCGGCAGCAGGCCGCGGACCGAGCCGGCGACGTGCGGGGTGAGCAGCACGTTCGGCAGATCCCACAGGGGATGGTCGGCGGGCAGCGGCTCCGGATCGGTCACGTCCAGCGCGGCCCGCAACCGCCCCGACGCCAGCTCGGCCACCAGTGCCGAGGTCCGGGCCACCGGGCCCCGGGCGGCGTTGACCAGCAGCGCGCCGTCCGGCATCGCGGCCAGGAACTTCTCGTCGACCAGCCCCCGGGTCTGCTCGGTCAACGGCACCAGCAGCACCACCACGTCCGCCTCGGGCAGCAGGGCGGGCAGCTCGTCCACCCCGTGCACCTCCTCGGCCGGGCGCGGCGTCCGGGCGACCAGGGTGAAGGTCACCTCGAACGGGGCGAGCCGGGCCCGGACGGCCGCGCCGATCGAGCCGGCGCCGACGATCAGCACCCGCTTGCCGGCCAGCTCGTCGGTCGGGGCCACCTCGTCGTACGCCCACTCGCGGCGGGCCTGGGCGCGGGCCAGCGGGCCGAACCCGCGCAGCGCGGAGAGGATCGCGGCGACCACCCACTCGGCGGTGGCCGAGTCGTGCACGCCCCGGGCGTCGCAGAGCGTCACGCCGTCGGGGATCCGCCCCACCCAGGCGTCCGCCCCGGCGGAGAGGAGCTGCACCACCTGGAGGTCCGGCAGCTCGGCCAGGAGCGCGCCGGCGTCCGGGCCGGCCAGGAAGGGCGGCACCCAGAACCGCATGTCGGACGGGGACGACGGCATCCGGGCCGGGTCCGCCAGCAGCTCCACGGTGACGCCCTGGGGCAGCTCGCCGATGAGGCGCCGGCCGGCCGGGTGCGGAATCCATACCTTCACGACCGCCGACGATAGTCTCCCGGGACGGCGGGGCGGGCCGGGGTCGTGACGACCGCCGCCGACGGGGTTGCCGACGGACCGCGCGAGGTATAACCGAGGGCGGAGCGTCGGCCGGCGCCCCGCATGTCGAAGACGGGTGGCCATGAGCGAGGACAGCGCCGGACGTGCGGTCGCGCCGATTGCGGCGCTGACCGACCCCGGGCGGCTGCGGTCCCTCGCGGAGACCCGGCTCGGCTCGGCGCCCGACGAGGCGTTCGACCGGTTCGCGCGGCTGGTCGGCGACCTGCTCGACGTGCCGGTCGCGCTGGTCTCGCTGGTCACCGCCGAACGCCAGTTCTTTCCCGGCGCGACCGGGCTGCCCGAGCCGTGGGCGGGCCGGCGGGAGACCCCGCTGAGCCACTCGTTCTGCCAGCACGTGGTCGACGTCGAGGTGCCGATGGTGCTGCCCGACGCCCGCCTCTACCCGCGGGTTCGCCGGAACCTGGCCATCGAGGACCTCGGGGTGGTCGCGTACGCCGGGATGCCGCTGACCGACCTGGACGGCCGGGTGCTCGGCTCGCTCTGCGCCATCGACAGCAAGCCGCGGGCCTGGACCGCCGAGCAGCTGCGTACCCTCGCCGACCTGGCGGCCGCCTGCTCCTCCGAGCTGCGGCTGCGGATCGCCGTGGAGGGCGCCGAGCAGGCCCGCCGCCGCGCCGAGGAGGCGCACGACCGCCTCGCCATGCTCGCCGGGATGAGCGAGCTGCTGGGCGGCACGCTCGACGTGACCACGGCGGTGGACCGGCTCGGGCACGCTATGGTGCCGCTGCTCGCCGACTGGTGCCTGATCACCCTGGTCGACCCGGCGGGCCGGCCGCGTACCGTCTCGGGGGTGCACCGCGACCCGGACCGGGCCGCCGACCTCGACCGGTTCGCCGCGCTCCTGACCACCGGGCTCGGTCCGGACTCGATCATCCGGTCGGTGCTGCGGACCGGGCGGCCGGTCATGCGTGGCGACGCCACCCTGGCCGACGTCGAGCGGGGCACCACCCACCCGGAACTGGTGCCGCTGGCCGACCGGCTGGGCTTCGGCTCGCACCTCAGCGTGCCGATCACCGCCGCCGGGGTCCGGGCCATCGGCGCCGTCACGCTGGTCAACGGCCCGTCCCGGCGCGGCTTCGACGAGAGCGACCTGCGCACCGCGCTGGACATCGGCCGCCGCGCCCGCCAGGCCGTGGGCAACAGCCGGCTCTACGGCGAGCAGCGGCACGTCGCCGAGGTGCTCCAGCACAGCATGCTGCCCACCCTGCCCGTGGTGCCCGGCGTGGAACTGGCCGCCCGCTACCTGCCGGCGGCCGACCGGGTGGAGGTCGGCGGCGACTGGTACGACGCCTTCGTCCAGCCCGACGGCGACCTGGTCGCCGCGATCGGCGACGTCGCGGGGCACGACATCGAGGCGGCGGCGACCATGGGCCAGCTGCGCAACCTGGTCCGCGGCGACGCCTACGGGCGGACCGACCCGGTCGACGAGATCATGACCCACCTCGACCGGGCGATCCTGGGCCTGCCCGTCCCGACGGTCGCCACCGCCGTCCTGGCCCGGGTCCGCCCGGTCCCGTCCGGGCTCACGGTCTCCTGGTGCAACGCGGGGCACCCGCCGCCGCTGCTGCTGCACGCCGGCGGACCGGTGGAGGTCCTCGACGCGGCCCGGGGGCCGCTGCTCGGCCTGGCCCGCCCGCCCCGCCGCACCGGTGACGAGCTGATCCTCGCCCCCGGCGACACCCTGCTGCTGCACACCGACGGGCTCGTCGAGCGCCGGGACCAGCCGATCGACGAGGGGCTGGCCGAGCTGATCGGGCAGCTGGCCGGCACCGCCACGCTCCCCCTCGCGACCCTCTGCGACCGGCTGCTCGCGGCGGCCCACCGGCGGGAGGACGACGTCGCGCTGCTCGCCCTGCGCGCCCGTTGAGCCGCGAGGCGGTTCGTCGGGCCCGGTTCGCCACCGGGCCCGGCTAGGCTGGGCCAGGTGAGGCCGCGTCCCCCGTACCCCCGCACCGGCCGCCTCCGGGCGGCGCTGGCGGCGTCCTGCGCGACGCTGCTGCTGGGCACCGCCGGCTGCGCCTTCGGCGACCCGGATCCCGACCCGGCCGGCGAGCCGCCCAACCTCCCGTCGCCGTCCACCTCGGCCAGCCCCGGCGGCGCCGGCCAGCAGGTGGTCGCCACGGTGCTGGCGAAGGGGCTGGCGGTGCCCTGGGGCATCGCCTTCCTGCCCGACGGCGGCGCGCTGGTCACCGAACGGGACAGCGGGCGGATCCTCCAGGTCGGCCCGGAGTCGGGGCCGGAGGGGATGACCGTCCGGGTGGTGCAGACCGTGCCGGACGTGGCGGCCGCCGGCGAGGGCGGCCTGCTCGGCATCGCGGTCTCCCCGACGTACGCCCGGGACCGCACGGTCTTCGTCTACTACACGAGCGCCGAGGACAACCGGATCGCGCGGCTGGAGCTGGGCCGGCCGCCGACCCCGATCCTCACCGGCATCCCCAAGGCCGGCAACCACAACGGCGGCGGGCTGGGCTTCGGCCCGGACGGCTTCCTCTACGCCAGCACCGGCGACGCCGGGCGCACCGCGAACGCGCCGGACCCGAAGAGCCTCGGCGGCAAGATCCTCCGGATCACCCGGGACGGCAAGCCCGCTCCGGGCAACCCCACCGCCGGCTCCCCGGTCTGGTCGACGGGGCACCGCAACGTGCAGGGCTTCGCCTGGACGCCGAACAAGCGGCTGTACGCCGTGGAGTTCGGCCAGAACACCTGGGACGAGATCAATCAGATCAACAAGGGCGGCAACTACGGCTGGCCGCAGGTCGAGGGACGCGGCGACGACAAGCGCTACGTCAACCCGATCGTGCAGTGGCGCACCGGTGACGCCTCCTGCTCCGGCCTGGCGGCCGTGGGGCGGCTGCTGGTCACCGCCTGCCTGCGCGGGCAGCGGCTCTGGCTGGTCGAGCTGGCCGGCAACGGCACCGTCCTCGGCCAGCCGCGCGAGCTGCTCACCGGCCGGTACGGCCGGCTGCGGGCCGCCGCCGTGGCGCCGGACGGCTCGGTCTGGGTGAGCACCTCCAACCGGGACGGCCGGGGCAAGCCGGCCGGCGACGACGACCGGATCCTGCGGCTGGTCTTCGCCGACGGCGGCGCCGGGCGAAGCTGACCCCGCTTCCGGCGGGTTTGCCAAGATCCCTCGACGGGCAGGTCAGAATCTCAGCATGGACGGCCAGGAGAACGAGCAGCACAGCACCGGGGACGAGACGGCCCCGGAGGACGGGCGTGCCCGCCGCCGGTGGCGCCCCGGCACGGGGCTGCGCCGGCTCGGCGTGGTGCTGGCCCTGCTCGTGGTCACCCTGGCCGGCGTGGTGGCCGGCACCTACGCGGGCGGGCACGTGGGCACCGACATCGGGCCGTTCCGCGCGCAGCTCAACCTCAGCCCGTCGCTGAGCGGCGGCACCACCGTCGACATCCCACCGCTGGGCGCGCTGCTGCTGGACAGCCACGACGGGCCGGCGTACCTCACCGTCGAGCTGGGCGCGCTGGACCAGCGGCGCACCGAGGCGCTGATCGACGACCCGGCGAGCATCAGCCGGGCCAGCCAGTCGGCGGTCGAGGACGTCCGGTCCGGGGTGATGCGGCTCGGCCTGAAGACCGTCGCCTCGGCGGTGCTGGCCACCCTGCTGCTGGCCGGGCTGGTCTTCCGGGACACGCGCCGCACCGCGTGGGCCGGCGGGCTGGCGCTGGTGGTCACCGCCGGCAGCCTCGGCCTGGCCGCCGCCACCATCCGCCCGCAGGCCATCGAGGAGCCGCGCTACGAGGGGCTGCTGGTCAACGCGCCGGCGATCGTCGGCGACGCGCGGCGGATCGCCAACGACTACACCAAGTACGCCGAGCAGCTGCAACGGCTGGTCGGTAACGTCAGCAAGCTCTACACGACGGTCTCCGCGCTGCCGGTGGTCCAGCCGTCGCCCGGCACCACCCGGGTGCTGCACGTCTCCGACATGCACCTCAACCCGACCGGCTGGCAACTGATCCGCACGGTGGTGGAGCAGTTCAACATCGACGTGGTGATCGACACCGGCGACATCACCGACTGGGGCAGCGAGCCGGAGGCGTCCTTCGTCGGCTCGATCGGCCTGCTCAAGAAGCCGTACGTCTACATCCGCGGCAACCACGACTCGACGAAGACGGCCGCCGCGGTGGCCGCGCAGCCGAACGCCATCGTGCTGAACAACTCCACCACGACGGTCGCCGGGCTGACCATCGCCGGCATCGGCGACCCCCGGTTCACCCCGGACAAGGAGACCTCGCCAGCCGGCAGCGGGCTCACCAAGGTCGTCGCCGACCAGGTGATCGGGGCCGGCGAGCAGCTCGCCGCGACGGTCACCAGCTCGCCGAAGCCGGTGAACATCGCGCTGGTGCACGACCCCGCCTCGGCCGGCCCGCTCTCCGGCACCTGCCCGCTGGTGCTGGCCGGGCACACCCACGCCCGGCAGGTGTCGAAGCTGCCGCAGGTGCCGGACAAGCAGCCCACCCAGCTCTTCGTCGAGGGCTCCACCGGCGGCGCCGGGCTGCGCGGCCTGGAGGGCGAGAAGCCCACCCCGCTGTCGATGTCGGTGCTCTACTTCGACCAGCAGAAGCTGCTCCAGGCGTACGACGACATCACCGTGGGCGGCACCGGGCAGTCGCAGGTCAACCTGGAACGGCACATCATCCAGGACCCGAAGAAGGGCGACCAGGTGCCGGTCACCCCGACCCCGACCCGGGGCGGGCCCGTCTCGCCCGCCCCGAACGGCAGCCCGACCGCGTCGCCGAGCCCCACCGGCTGAGGGTTCAGCGCAGCGAGAGGGCGGCCAGCGCGGCGTTGACGATGCTGCCGGGCAGCAGGTCGTGCAGCTCGTACAGCTCGCCGACGCTGCCGGACTGGCCGAACTCGTCCACCCCGAGCGGCACGGCCGGTGCGCCGAGCGCCGAGCCGAGCCAGGCCATCGCGTGCGAGGCGGCGTCGTGCACGGTGACCACCGGCACCCGGTCGGCGAAGGCCGACCGCAGCGCGCCGGGCACGCTCGGCACGGTCGCCGTCCGCACGCCCTGGCGCAGGGTCCGCTGCCAGGCCCGGTAGAGCCGGTCCAGGCTCGTCACGTCGACCACGTGCGCCGCGACGCCCTCCTCCGCCAGCTCGGCGGCGGCCGCCAGGACCTCCGGCAGCACCGCGCCGGAGGCGGCGAGCTGCACGACCGGGGCGTCCGCGAGATGGGGGTACGCCTCGTGCGCGTCGACCAGCCGGTACGCGCCCGCCACCACCTGCCGGCGCAGCACCGCGTCGCCGATCCGGGCCCGGGCCGCCTCGAACGGCGCCTGGTCGATGGGCCGGGTGCTGAGCCGGAAGTAGTACGCGCCGTCCTCGGCCGGCGCGGCGGTGGCGGCCGGCGCCGCTCCCCCGGCGATCTGGCCGAGCGCGTCGCAGAGCAGCCAGTCGAGGCTGCCGGCGTACGCGGGCTCGCAGAAGGTGACCCCGGGCAGCTCCAGGCCGACCGAGGCGGTGATGGTCGACTGGTGGGCGCCGCCCTCCGGGGCGAGGGTGATGCCGGACGGCGTCCCGGCCACCACGAACCGCGAACCGGAGTAGGTGCCGTAGAGGAAGGCGTCCAGGCCGCGCAGCACGAACGGGTCGTAGACCGTGCCGACGGGCAGCAGCGGCTGCCCGGACAGGTCCCACGACAGGCCGAGCTGGCCGAGCAGCAGGAACAGGTTCATCTCGGAGATGCCCAGCTCGATGTGCTGCCCCGCCGGGGTCTCCGTCCAGCGCAGCATCCGGTCCTCGGTCCAGGAGCGCTGCTCGGTGGGGGCGAACACGCCGGTCTTGTTGATGAACCCGGCCAGGTTGGTGGAGGTGGCCACGTCCGGCGCGGTGGTGACCAGGTAGGGCGCGACGTTCGGGTCGCGGGCCAGGTCGACAAGCACCCGGCCGAAGACCTCCTGGGTGGAGACGGGCTTGTTCACCCGTACCTTGGTGGTCTCCGGGACGGTGACCCCCAGCGACCGCTCGCGCGGCGCGCGGGACAGCGCCTCCCGGCGCTCTCCGGCCCGGATGCCGGCCGGGGACGCCGGGTCGAGGCGGTCCCACTCGGTGTCCCGGGTCAGGCCGTGCGCGGCGCGCAGCGCGTCGACCTGCTCGGTGGTGAGCAGCGCCGAGTGGTTGCGCGGGTTGCCGGCGATCGGCAGGCCCCAGCCCTTGACCGTGTAGGCGAAGACCACGCTGGGCCGGTCGGTGACGGCGTCGCACTGGGCGTACGCGTCGAGCATCGCCTGGAGGTCGTGCCCGCCCAGGTCGGTGACGAGCGGGCCCAGCTCGTCGTCGGGGATGTCGGCCACGAAGGCGGCCACCTCGGCCGGCGCGCCGTCCAGGAACTGCTTGCGCAGCGCCGGCCCGGCTAGCCCGAACAGCGACTGGTACTGCTCGTTGGGCATCAGGTCGATCCAGTCGCGCAGCGCCGACCCGCCCGGCCGCTGGTACGCCTCGGCGAGCTTGCGGCCGTACTTGACCTCGACCACGTGCCAGCCGGCGGCCTCGAACTGGCCGCGCCACTGGTTGATCCGCACCCCGGGGACGACCCGGTCCAGCGACTGGCGGTTGAAGTCGACAAGCCACATCACGTTGCCCAGCCCGGTGGTGGCCGGGTCGGCGACGGCCTCCCAGATGTTGCCCTCGTCCAGTTCGGCGTCGCCGATGAGGGCGATGAACCGGGAGTGCGGCCGCTCGCCGAAGTGCGCGTCGACGTAGCGGCGGGTGACCGCGGCGAACAGCGGCGCGGCGGCGCCCAGGCCGACCGAGCCGGTGGAGAAGTCCACCCCGTCCGGGTCCTTGGTCCGGGACGGGTACGACTGGAGCCCGCCGCGCGCCCGCAGCTTCGGCAGGTAGGACCGGTCCAGGTTGCCGAGCAGGTACTGGACGGCGTGGAAGACCGGCGAGGCGTGCGGCTTGACCGCGACCCGGTCCTCGGCGTCCAGGTGGGCGAACCAGAGCGCGGTCATGGCGGTGACCAGCGAGGCGCTGGACGCCTGGTGGCCGCCGACCTTCACCCCGTCGCCGGTGTCCCGGTCGTGGTTGGCCGCGTCCACGATGCGGGTGGCGAGCCAGAGCACCCGCCGCTGGATCTCGTCGAGGACGTCGAGGTCGTGCTGGTTCACGGTGACTCCATCCGGGCGTCGCCGTTGACGCCCACCGAGGGGTTGGCTGACAGGAAGGGCCCCTTCGTCGCGAAGGGGCCCTTCCTCGCGGCTCAGCCCTGGACGCCGAGGCGGGCCAGGATCAGCTCGCGGACGGTCTTGGCGTCGGCCTGGCCGCGGGTGGTCTTCATGACCGCGCCGACCAGCGCGCCGGCCGCCGCGACCTTGCCGCTGCGGATCTTGTCGGCGACGTCGGGGTTGGCGGCGATGGCCTCGTCCACGGCGGCGGTGAGCGCGCCGGTGTCGGAGACCACCTCGAGGTTGCGGTTGGTCATGATCTCGGTGGGCGAACCCTCGCCGCCGACCACGCCCTCCAGCACGATGCGAGCCAGCTTGTCGTTGAGCCGGCCGGCGTCCACCAGGCCCTGCAGCTCGGCGACCTGCTCCGGGGTGGCCCCGACGTCGGAGAGCTCGACGCCGGTCTCGTTGGCCCGCCGGGACAGCTCACCCAGCCACCACTTGCGGGCGGCGGCCGGGGTGGCGCCGGCGGCCACGGTCCGCTCGATCAGCTCGACCGCGCCGGCGTTGACCACCGACTGCATGTCCAGGTCGGACAGGCCCCAGTCCTGCTGGATCCGCTTGCGGCGCAGCCGCGGCAGCTCCGGCAGGGCGGCCTTCAGCTCGGCCACCCAGGCGGGGTCCGGCGCGAGCGGGACCAGGTCCGGCTCCGGGAAGTACCGGTAGTCGGTGGCGGTCTCCTTGGACCGGCCGGGAGTGGTGTCCCCGGTGTCCTCGTGGAAGTGCCGGGTCTCCTGGGTGATGGTGCCGCCCGCGTCGAGCACCGACGCCTGGCGCAGCATCTCCGAGCGGACCGCCCGCTCGACCGAGCGCAGCGAGTTGACGTTCTTGGTCTCGGTGCGGGTGCCCCACTCCTCGCCGGGCTTGTTCAGCGAGGTGTTGACGTCGCAGCGCAGCGAGCCCTCCTCCATCCGGACGTCGGAGACGCCCAGCGAGCGGATCACGTCGCGCAGCTCGGTGACGTACGCCCGGGCCACCTCGGGGGCGAGCGCGCCGATGCCGGGGACCGGCTTGGTGACGATCTCCACGAGGGGGATGCCGGCCCGGTTGTAGTCGACAAGCGACTCGGTGGCGCCGTGGATCCGGCCGGTGGCGCCGCCGACGTGCAGCGTCTTGCCGGTGTCCTCCTCCAGGTGCACCCGCTCGATGCCGATCCGCACGGTCTCGCCGTTGACCTCGACGTCCAGGTAGCCGTCGACGCACAGCGGCTCGTCGTACTGGCTGATCTGGAAGTTCTTCGGCATGTCCGGGTAGAAGTAGTTCTTCCGGGCGAACCGGCACCACTCGGCGATGGAGCAGTTCAGCGCGAGGCCGATCCGGATGGTCGCCTCGATGGCCGCCTTGTTGGCCACCGGCAGCGAGCCGGGCAGGCCCAGGCAGACCGGGCAGACCCGGGTGTTCGGCTCGCCGCCGAAGTCGGTCGGGCAGCCGCACCACATCTTGGTGTTCGTGCCCAGCTCGACGTGGGTCTCCAGGCCGATCACCGGTTCGTAGCGCGCGACGACCTCGTCGTACGCGGGCAGTGTCGTCGTCATCGGTGCTCCTGCCTCACAGTGCCGGTGGGGTGAACGTGCCGACCGTGGCCTCCAGCGCGGCGGCGACCCGGTACATCCGGTCGTCGGCCATGGTCGGGGCCATGATCTGGAAACCGACCGGAAGGCCCTCGGAGAGGCCGCACGGGACCGAGATGCCCGGTCCGCCGTACAGGTTGGTCGGGATCGTGAACAGGTCGGCCAGGTACATCTGGTAGGGGTCGCTGGTGCGCGCCCCGATCGGGAAGGCCACGAACGGGGTGGTCGGCGAGATGAGCGCGTCCACCCGCTCGAAGGCGGCGGTGAAGTCCCGCGTGATCAGGGTGCGGACCTTCTGCGCCTGCCCGTAGTAGGCGTCGTAGTAGCCGGACGAGAGCGCGTAGGTGCCGATCATGATGCGCCGCTTGACCTCGGGGCCGAAGCCGGCCTCGCGGGTCAGCGACATGACCTCTTCGAGGGACCGGTTGCCGTCGTCGCCGACCCGCAGGCCGAACCGGACGCCGTCGAACCGGGCCAGGTTGGAGGAGCACTCGCTCGGGGCGATCAGGTAGTAGGCCGGCAGCGCGTACTTGAAGTGCGGGCAGGAGACCTCGACGATCTCGGCGCCGAGCTTCGCGAGTGCCTCGACCGACTCGCGGAACGCCGCCATCACGCCGGGCTCGGCGCCCTCGCCGGTGAACTCGGTGACCACGCCGAGCTTCACCCCGGTCAGGTCGCCGGTCGCGCCCAGCTTCGCGGCGCCCACCACGTCCGGCACCGGGGCCGGGATGGAGGTGGAGTCGCGCGGGTCGTGGCCGCCGATCACCTGGTGCAGCAGCGCGGCGTCCAGCACGTTGCGCGCGCACGGGCCCGGGGTGTCCAGCGAGGAGGAGAACGCCACCAGGCCGTAGCGGGAGGTGCCGCCGTAGGTGGGCTTCGCCCCGACGGTGCCGGTGACCGCGCCGGGCTGGCGGATCGAGCCGCCGGTGTCCGAGCCGATCGACAGCGGGGCCTCGTACGCGGCCAGCGCCGCGGCGCTGCCGCCGCCCGAGCCGCCCGGGATGCGCTCCAGGTCCCACGGGTTGCGGGTCGGGCCGTACGCCGAGTATTCGGTGGAGGAGCCCATGGCGAACTCGTCCATGTTGGTCTTGCCGAGCATCACCGTGCCGGCGGCGCGCAGCCGCTCGACGATTGTCGAGTCGTACGGCGGGCGCCAGCCCTCCAGGATCTTCGAGCCGACGGTGGTCGGCACGCCCTTCGTGGTGAGCACGTCCTTCACGGCGACCGGCACGCCCGCCAGGGGGCCCAGGTCCTCGCCGGCGGCCCGGCGCTCGTCCACGCTCCGGGCGGCGGCCAGCGCGCCCTCGGTGTCGACGTGCAGGAAGGCGTGGACCTGCTCGTCGACGGCGGTGATCCGGTCCAGGTGGGCCTGCGTGACCTCCACGGCGGAGGTCTCGCCCGTCGCCACCAGGCCGGCGATCTCGGCGGCGGAGAGCCGGGTCAGGTCAGTCATGAAGCCACATCCTCGTCCAGGATCCGCGGGACGCGGAACCGCTGCTCCTCGGCGTCGGGCGCACCCGACAGCGCCTCCTGCGGGGTCAGGCACGGCGTCACCACGTCCTCGCGGAGGACGTTGGTCAGCGGCACCGAGTGGGACGTCGGCGGGATGTCCGCCGCGGCGACCTCGCCGACCTGGGCGACCGACTGGAGGATCACGTCCAGCTGGCCGGCGAAGGTGTCCAACTCCTCCTCGGTGACGGCGAGCCGCGACAGTCGCGCGAGGTGCGCGACCTCCTCGCGGGAGATGGCGGCCATCGGGTGCCCCCTTCGTGGCTGTCCTGCTGCGTCTGCGGTGTGCCGGCCACGCGCTCGCCGGTGACGATGACGCGCGGTGACCGGAGCGAGTCTATTGCCCTCCGGTGGGGCCGACGCCTCCGACTCCCGGTGCCCGCCCGCCGGGACGCCGGTCAGCGGGCCGGGCGGCGCGGCCCGTCCCCCTCCACCGCCACGGCGGGGTGGACCGGGCGGTACCGGGACAGCCAGGTCACCAGCTCCTCGGCCGGCATCGGCCGGGCGTGGAACCAGCCCTGCGCCACGTCGCAGCCGGCCGCGTGCAGCAGCCGCCAGGTGCGCTCGTCCTCGACCCCCTCGGCCACCACCCGCAGGCCGAGGGCCCCGGCCAGCTCGATCATCGACCGGACGATCGCCGCGTCGTCGGGGTCGTCGGCCATCCCGAGCACGAACGACCGGTCCACCTTCACCTCGGACAGCGGCAACCGGCGCAGGTGCTGCAACGACGAGTAGCCGGTGCCGAAGTCGTCCAGCGCGATGCCGACCCCGATCCGGTGCAGCTGGCTGATGCTGGCCAGCACCCGGCGCGGGTCGGCCATCAGCGCGCCCTCGGTGATCTCGACCTGGAGCCGGTCCGGCGGGACGCCGTACCGGGCCAGCCGGTCGGCGATCTGGTCGGCGATCTCGCCGGTGTGCAGGTCGCGGACGCTGACGTTGAGCGCGGCGCGCAGCGTGACGCCGGCCGCCGACCACTTGGCGACCTGCTCCACCACGTCGTCCACCACCCGCCGGGTGAGCAGCCGCATCACCGCGCTCTGTTCGGCGACCTGGATCAGCTCCCCGGGGTCGACCATGCCCCGGCGCGGGTGCCGCCAGCGCAGCAGCGCCTCGACCCCGACCACCTCGCCGGTCGCGATGGCGATCTGCGGCTGGTAGTACATGGTGATCTCGCCCGGGTCCCCGGCCAGGTCGTCGAGGCCGGCGGAACCGGTGCCGCCGCGCTGCCCCGCCGGCCGGCTCGGGACGGACGCGCCCGGCTGGCCGGGCTGGCTCTCGGCCACCGTCTCCGGCCGGCTTCCCGGGGCCGGGGTGAGCCGGTCGCCGTCCCCGGGCACCGGGCCCTCCGCCGGGACCGGGCGGGCGGCCCGGCGGCGGATCGGGTCGGCGCCGGTGACAATCCGGTTGATCAGCTCGTCGTCCTGCCGCACCTCGACCCGCTCGCGCCGCCGCAGCCGCCACCGTGCCGGCGGCGCGAGCGGGTCGAGGCTGTCTCTTATAGACATGTGACGCTGCCGACGAAT
>NZ_JBSSLX010000165.1:0-13276 GCF_053890995.1 Micromonospora sp. I033
ACCTTGTCCACGGCGATCGGGTAGATGGTCAGCGTGCCGTCCGGGTCGATGCGGAAGCGGAGGAACGCCTTCGAGTCCTCGATGCCCTGGCCGGCGAAGAGTTCGTTGACGTTCACCCCGAACGATCCCGCCACGAGCAGGTAGAGAGCCACCAGCTGGCTGGCGACCAGCCCGCTCACCGGCCCGTACAGGACCGCCGCGGCGACCGCCGGCAGCGGCCACGGCCAGTCGTAGAACGGCAACTGCAACCAGAGCCAGGTGCCGCCGGCGGCCAGCGCCACGTGGGCCAGCCCGTGCGTCACGCCGAGGATCCAGTTCCGGGCGTGCCGCTTCCCGCCCGAGCTCGGCGGCTTGGCGAAGAACGCCGCGCCCAGCAGGGTCACCACCAGCATGATCACCAGCGGCACGCTGAACAGCCGCTGCTCGGTGGTACCCACCCTGTTCGCCGCCACCCCGGCCATGGCCAGCATCAGCAGCGTGTGCAGGGTACCCAGCAGGGTGGCGAAACCCGGGTTGCGGAACGGCAGCCGGGCGAAGATCCCCCAGCCGTACCGGCGGGAGCGGGCCTTGTCCGGATAGCGGGCGGCAAGCTCGTACTCGCGGGTCGGGCTGGCCCGGCGGGCCATGGTGTCCCGCGGCGGCACCTCGAGCCGCTCGGGCAGCTGGTGCGTCGGGTAGAGGTAGGCGCCGCCGCCCCCGCAGGTGATCAGCTGCCGCTCCTCCGGGCCTGCGTAACGGGCGTAGTGGTGCAGGTCGCCGGAGACCAGCAGCCGCACCTGCGCGCCGGTGGGCGCCACGATCGTCCGGATGAAGTAGTCGATCGAGTCGTAGGCCGTGGGATGGTCGTGGGCCTTGACCCAGGTCGGCGCCGGCACCGCCAGGATCACCTTCGACCGCGAGGTGAGCTTCCGGGCGACCTCGTCGAAATAGGTGAGCTGCGGGTCGTCCAGGTACGAGCCGGACTGGTCGTCGAGGCCGAGCAGCCACCAGTCGGCCGGCAGCTCCACCGCGAAGTACGAGCGGGACTGGCCGGTGCCCCAACCCGCGAAGTGCCGGTCCCGGGACCGGACGAACAGCCGCAGGAACGCGGTCAGCCCGTCGTACCAGTCGTGGTTGCCCGGCACCGCGAAGAGCGTCGGCCGCTGCGGCGGCGCGACCGGCAGCGCCGCCTGGTACGGACCCTTGCACCGGTCCTCGTACGCCTCGTAGGCCGCCGAGGGGTAGACCTGGTCGCCACCCATCACCAGGGTCTGCGCCCGGGGCAGCCGGTGCCCGTCCACCTCCAGCTCCGGCTGGGCGAGCAGGTACGCCACCGAGTACGTGGCGTCGAAGCCGTCGCCCAGGTCGGCCACGTAGTCCAGCCAGAGCCCGCCGTCCGGGCCCACCTGCCGGAACGTGCCGTCGCCGAACGCGTTCTGCAACTCGCGCTTGTCCAGGTACGCCCCGAACAGGATCGCCAGTAGGGTCCGCAGGCCGGTGCTGATCAGCAGCAGCGGCGCCAGCCAGGGGACCGGCTTGCGCGGGGTGAAGCCCAGCTCCAGCGGGTCCAGGCTGTGCGGTCGTCGGGTGGCCCGCTCACCGGGCTGCGCCTCCGGGATCGGCTGCTGCGGCGGTTCGTGATCGTCGCTCACCCGCCGCAGGGTAGTCCGGACCGCCCGCGAAGTCTCTCCCCCGCGGACGTACCGAAACTCCCGGATGTCCGGATCGGGCGTGGGGGGATCCCGTTCGGCTTCCGCCGGGGCGTGCCGTACACTTGACGATCGTTGCCGCCTTAGCTCAGTCGGCTAGAGCGACGCACTCGTAATGCGTAGGTCGACGGTTCGATTCCGTCAGGCGGCTCGGTGAAGAAGCCCAGGTCATCGGCCTGGGCTTCGCCGTTTCCCGAGACCGCTCCGCACCCGACTTCCGATCGAAGCGCCGGGCGATCTCCTTCCCGGAGGCGTCTCGTACCCGCGCCCGCCACTTCCGGTTCGGTCGCTGCTCCACGCTCATCGGCTACCCGCCTGCTTCGAGAGCCAGGCCCGCACGTCGGAGCACGCTCTTCCAAATTGACGGTGCCATCACCGCTCACGGCCGGCCGTCGAGGTAGCAACCCAGCGTGCCATCAGCGTGCCATTGGGCCTGGACCGTCCCCGGCTACGGGAGTTGGTCCTCATCACCGAGGCTCAGCATGAACGGAGATCCGGGACGATCCGGCTGCCAGCCGCGGTCAAGCGCTTGCCGTATGGCGTTGGCGACCGCCGAAGGCAGCACCGGCGAGGCCGGAGCATTTATCCAGTTGCCAGGATGAGGGGACGCCAGCCGGACGATGAGGGTGGCACAGCCAGGCGGGTCCGTCCGCTCAACGGCAAAGCTCAGCGGCGACCAGGCCAAGCCCTGGCTGTACGTCGGCTTCCGGCGGACGAACCAGCGGTAGCCGATCCCGGCGACAACGATGGGCCTACTGCCCCGCTTCTTGAGCGCCACCTGTTCTCCCGCCCCCGTTGTGGCCAGCCCCGCCGTCTACTGCCATTCGTGCAGCAGAGACCGTCGGCCAAGGCCGACGTGTTCCGACAGTGGCGGACGGCTTGACCAGGGCAGGTTACCGCGACCCGTCATCCGCGATCTTCTTCTAAACAAGGCCGGCCCGATCTGCCTGAGAGTCGGACCGTCAACCATGGCTTGACCCCGGTATCCAATCTCCTATCCCGCGTTCCCACTCCAGTTCGCCGTTTTGGACGACGGCTTTCAGAGAGTCCGGCGCGCGGGGATAGTCGTAGGGGATTCGGTGAGCGAAGCGGAGGGCTCGTCCTTCCAGCAGAGCCAACATCGGCGCTCCACCTGGTTCCCGTCCGCGCGGGAACCTTCACGGTCTACGACTACCCGACGAAGCCGGCCGACCTCAGCCTCGTCTGGCTCATGATCGGTTACCCGTGCTCCAAATCGCCGATTCGATGCGTAATAGTGCCGATGTAGAAGTCGACCATGAAACCGACCGTCCCATAATTGACGATCATCACGAGGGCTCCGCGCGGCAGTCTAGGCAGGTACTGGTCATGCGGCTGTCAGTCGGAGTGGGCGGATACTGCCATCCGTACAGCCAATCCTGCCGGCTGGCCTCCACCTGGATCGACCCGACGAGGGGATCCGTGAGAGATATTCAGCGCGGCGACGACTCTCTACGCTGGTGTCGTGACAGACGAGGCTGACGCTGGCCGGCGAGCAGGGTTGGCCAGGGTTGCGGCGGGGTTCGTGAGCATGCTCGTCGTCTGCACTGTCGGTGGTTATCTCGCGTGGCCTGTCCTGGCCGAGCCGGTCTACGTGGTTCGCTCATTCTTCAACCGTGGCTGCTTCGCCGCGCCGGACGAGCCGGCGAAGCTGGCTGGCGAGGCAGTCTTTCAGCAGCTGCCGGCAGGCGCGTCGCCCGTTGGGGGGCCGGCCACGCTACAGCCCTGCACCGAAACTGGTCCCGGCAGTGAGAGCCAGACCTGGGGCGCGGTGACGGTCGAGTATCGCAGCGGACTGTCGGACAAAGAAGTCCAGAGCCACTACGAGACGGTCGCCCGAGAGTCGGGGTGGGCGCGCGAAGCCTCAAACGTCCGGCTGCTGTTCGCCAAGAAGATGGTCCGGGATCGCTGCCTGACGTTGAACGTCTTTCACGACCCCACCCATCGGCCCGGCTCCTACAGGGTGACGGTCAATTTTTCGCCCAGGTATCACGACCACTTCTGCCGCGAGTCTCCGGCGCTGCTGAACGAGCCGACTACGACACCGCCACCGCGATGACCGCAACGGATGACTGCGACGACGCTGGACGGACTGACGCAGCAGCCGACGAGTAGGGCCGCGCCGAACACCCTCGGCTACGACGTCACCCTGCATCGACCGGGGTGCCCCGTCACGCTCTTACTGACGCTGGGCGTGGTCGGGCCCGACAAGCAGGGACTCGTGCTCGCTCCACAGCCACCGCAGGTACTCCTGTAGCTCGCCCGACGTGGCAACCCATCCCTCGCCCATGTAGTCGAGGATGCGTTTGACCTCCCCGGGTACGAGGTCGTAGGCGGTCGCCCCGGTCTCCGGGACGGGTGTGCCCGGAGAAACGGCCACGGGAAGCGGGATGACGGGGAGGCGAAGGTGCCTCCGGTCGAACGCCCTGAGGACCGTGAGATAGACGCGGGCCAGGTGGTAGGGCGAGACGGTGAGCGCGAGGCTGGTGATGCCGCGGGCCGCGACCTGATCGACGATCCATTCGGCCTGCAGGCCGGTGTGGGGTGCCGGTTCGGCCTGGAGGTGGACCCCTCGGTGCGACGAAGGCCGAGGCTCCGCAGGTAGTCGAGCGTGACCTCGAGGTAGGTCTCTTCAGCCGGGTTCCCGTTCGCCACCAGGAGATGGCGGAGCCTGGCGTTCGCCTCCCAGGTGCGGATCGCATGGGTGAGGCGCCATTCCTCGCCCTGACCGGTGACGACGACCAGTGCGTCGACGTGGGCGGCGGCCGACTGGGGCAGGGTCAGGATCACCGTGAGGGCCTTCAGCACCTCCAGGAACTGGCCGACCGGGTAGCCGGCGAGATCCTCTTCCGGCACGATCCGGGGGGCCGCCCGGTGGGCATTCATCGGGCCGGCTGCTGCATGATCCAGGTCGGCAGCGGTTCGGCGACCTCGCGTACCACCTGCCAGCCGGCCCGGCGGTAGACCTCGACGTTGCCCGGGTTGCTGGTCTCCAGCACCGCCGGCAGCCCGTCCGCCGCCGCCCGGTCCAGCCCGGCCCGCATGACGGCGTGGCCCCAGCGCCGCCCGGCGCTGTCGGGGTGGGTGCCGAGCACGCCGAGGTACCAGAACGGACCGGCCGGCAGCGCGGCGTGCACGGCCTCGTCGTAGGCGCGGACCCGGGCCAGCGCGTCGGCGGGCAGGTGGGCGGCGAGCGGGTCGGCCGGCACGGGCTCCGCCGTGGTGGGTGGCTCCCAGATCGCGACCGAGGCGCCCTGGCCGATCGTCCAGACGCTGCCCCGGTGGACCCGCTTGTCGAAGAGGTGCCCGAAGAAGGCGGCGGCGTGCCGGGGGTAGCTGGCCGGGTCGGGGAAGAGGTGGGTCAGGACGGGGTCGGCTGCGAAGGCGGCGACCAGCGAGTCGACGACCCGCTCGCGGTCCGCCGGGGTGGCGACGGTGATCTCCGGTGTGCGTCGTCCGAGGTCGGTCACGGGCCGCAACGATACGCGCCACACGAAGCGAGCCCGGGGGCGCGGCGCGTGGCCGGCCCACCGGGCTCGCTCCGGCAGGGAGGTGAAAGGCCTACCGGGTGCTGCGCGGGTCCGCCGGGTCGGGCGGGAAGGCGGCGGTCCGCTGCGCCGGGACGTCGGTCACCACGTACTCCGTCTCGGTCTGCGGCGTGGGCTCCTCGTCGGTCTCCGAGCGGTGCTTGGCCGCCGCGGCGGCACCGGCCACGGCCGCGCCCGCGGCCACCGCGCCGGCCGCGACCGCCTTGGCCGAGACGCCGGCCTTGCCGTCGTCGCCGCGCGAGGAGGCAGCGTGCTCCACGCCGGGCGTGCCGAGAGTACGGCCCTCGTCGATGGTGCCGCGCCAGGCGCCCGTCTCGGCGCCCCGGTTCTCGATGTACGACTTGAACTTTTCCAGGTCGGCCTCGGCCCGCTTCTCCACGATGTGCAGCTTGTCGCCGGCCTTCTCGACCAGCCCCTCCGGCTCGTACTCCAGCGAGAGGCGGACCTGGGTGCGGTCGGTGCCGATCGGCTGGAAGTAGACGGCGCCGGCGTTGGTGGCGCCGCTGGTGGCGGCCCAGGCGACCTTGCGGTCCGGCACCTGCTCCAGCACCTTGGCGTCCCACTCACGCTTCACGCCCGCGATCTCGGCGACCCAGTGCATCCGCCGGTCGTCGAGCTGGCGCACCTCCTGCACGCCGCCCATGAACCGGGGGAACTCCTCGAACTGCGTCCACTGGTTGTACGCGGTGCTGACCGGTACGTCGACTTCGATGGACTTCTCGACCTTCGTGGTCATGAGCACTCCTTGTCGTTCAGTCGTCTGCACTGAAATCGGTACCCCAGAGGATTCGGCCTAATCAGACCGAAAGGCCCGGATCGGCGTGCCGACCCGGGCCCTGCGGATTCCGGTGGGGAATCAGCCGTCCTCGCGGTCCGGGCTCTCCAGCCGGAAGAAGTTGCTCTGCTTCCCGTCGGAGCGCTCCTCCTGGTAGATGAAGTTGAGCCGCCGCTCGTCGAACGTGCGGAACCACTCCTCCCAGCTGATCTCGCGCAGTCGCTCCTCGCGACCGCCGGCCGGGAAGTCGAAGCGGAGCACGCCGGCGTGCCCGTCGTGCTCGGTGCCCGGCACCGTGGTCGGCACGCCCCTGCGTGCCTCCGCCCACTGCCGGATCACGTCGTGGTCGGTGGTGACCAGGCTGCGGCCGGGCCGCTCCGGCTCGTCGTCGACCGAGGTGACCTCCTGCGCGTACCTGATCGACTTCGAGGTCTGCGGTCCCGTGCGCACGCCGCCGCCGGAGGAGCCGGAGCGCGAACCGGTGCCGGCGCGCGAACCGGAGCGCGAGCCCGACCCGGAGCCGTCGCGCAGGCTCTTCACCAGGGCCCTGACCAGGTCCGGCTTGTGCATGTCGGAGGTGCCGGTGACGCCCCGGGCGCGGAGCCGGCTGCGCAACTCGTCGACCTTCAGCTGGGCGATCTCGCTCTCGTTGATGTCCGGCGTGTTCGGGGTCTGGTTGCCCGGCGGGTTCGCCGACGAGGTGCTCTTCTTCGCCGACGAGGAGGCCTGGGACGAACCGCCGGCCCGGGCGGAGGTGCTCTTCTTCGCGCCGTCCCGCATGCTCTTCACGAGGGCCTTGACCAGGTCGTCCTTGCGCATGTCGGCGGTGCCGGTCACGCCGCGCCGGCGCAGCCGGTCGCGGAGCTGGTCGACCTTGAGCCGGGCGATCTCACTCTCGTTGATGTCGGGCGTGTTCGGGGTCTGATTGCCCGGCGGGTTCGTGGTCGCGGTCGAGCCGCTGCCGCGCCCGGAGCCGTTCTTCGTGGGCATCGCACATCATCCTTCCTCGACCCGGTTCCAGGGGTTCAACGTCGCGTGGTCGTGTGGGGGGCCGTCCCCGAATCAGTACCCCCAGCCGCCCGTCCAAACGTCCGCCCGACCGGGCGCGGCGTGACGCACGCCGGGCCTCGGTCAGCGGAGCCGGCCCGGTGACGTGCGTCCAACGGGTGTCGCGGGGGCGGCAATCGCAGCGGGGCCGACCCGGCCGGGCACGATTGCCCACGCGCGTGACGAGCCGTTATCGTTCCGGGGCCGGCGCCGCCAAGCTAGAGGATTGTGATGACTTCCCCGGAGTTGACCACAGTTGCCGCCCGGGGAAGCTCCCACATCGGGACGTCGGGCGTCCCGGTCTCCCCGGCGGGCCCCGGCACCCCGCCGGGCACGGCGGCCGGGCCCGAGCCGCGCAGGGAGCACTCGCCGAGCCGCTTCCGGGCTGACGTCGCCGGGCTCCGCGCCGTGGCCGTCGGGCTGGTGTTGCTGTACCACGCCGGGCTGCCGTTCCTCCCGGGTGGCTTCGTCGGGGTCGACGTCTTCTTCGTGATCTCCGGTTTCCTGATCACCGGGCAGCTCCTCAACGAGATCGAGCGCACCGGCCGCGTCTCGCTGCTGGGTTTCTACGCGCGGCGGGCCAAGCGGATCCTGCCCGCCGCCACGGTGGTACTGGCGGCCACCGCCGTGGCGGTCCGGTTCCTCGTCCCCCGGGGGCAGTGGCAGGAGGTCGGCGGCGACATCGCCGCCGCGGCGATCTACGTGGTGAACTGGCGCTTCGCCGACCGCGCGGTCGACTACCTGGCCGCCGACAACGCCGCCATCTCGCCGGTCCAGCACTTCTGGTCACTCGCCGTCGAGGAGCAGTTCTACCTGCTCTGGCCCGTGTTGATCATCCTCGCGATCCTCGCGGCGAGGAGGCTCCGGCGGGCGAACGTGCGGCCGGTCCTGTGGGTCGGTCTCGCGATCCTGGCGGTGCCGTCGTTCGTCTGGTCGATCGTCGAGACGGCGGACTCTCCGGAGCGCGCGTTCTTCGTCTCCACGACGCGGTTGTGGGAGCTCGCGGTCGGTGCGGGCATCGCCCTGCTCGCGACCCGCGCCGCGCGCATGCCACGGGCGCTGGCCGTCGTCCTCGGGTGGCTCGGTCTCGCCGCGATCGTCGCCGCGGCGCTGCTGGTGACCGCGAAGACGGCGTGGCCCGGCTACGCTGCCGCGCTGCCCACGCTCGGCGCCGCCGCGGTGATCGCCGCCGGAGCCGCGGCGGGCTCCCGCGGTCCGGTCCTGGTGCTCGGCACGCGCCCGTTCCGCTGGGTCGGTGACCTGTCGTACTCGCTGTACCTGTGGCACTGGCCGATGCTCATCGTGGCCAGCGCGTACTGGGACGGCCTGTCGGTGAAGCGCGGCCTGGTGGTGGCGCTCGCCTCGGTGATCCCCGCCTGGCTCACCTTCCGGCTCGTGGAGAACCCGCTGCGATACTCGCGGGCGATCTCGACGTCGCCGCGTCTCGCGTTGAGCCTGGGTGGCAACTTCACGCTGGCCGGGATCTGCGCCGGCCTCGCCCTGGTCCTGACGGCCGGGTGGGCGGCCAACGCCACGCCGACCCGAAGCCAGTACGCACCTGGCGCGGCCCTGCTGTCGACCACGCCCGGCACCGCCCCGATCGGCCCGGTCCCGGAGCGGTTCGACGTCATCACGCCGGACCCCCTGCAGATCCGGCAGGGCTTCATGGACGTGCCCGTCACCAACCGGGACAAGTGCTTCCAGCAGGTCGATGGGTCCGAGGTCCTGTGGTGCACCTACGGCAAGCCCGACGGGGCCACTACCGTCGCCCTCGTGGGCGACTCGAAGATGGACCAGTGGCTGCCGGCGTTCCAGGTGCTCGCCGAGCAGAACGACTGGAAACTGGTGATCGCCGCCAAGGCGTCGTGCCCGTTCACCAGCGCCCCCGCCCTCCGGGCCGATGATCCCAGCAAGCAGTACACCGACTGCATCGAGTGGAACAAGGCGCTGCTGCGCAGGCTGGTCGAGGAGCGTCCCGACTACGTCGTCACCTCGCAGGGGGCGGCGCGCGCCCTCGACACCGCGTCCGGCAAGGGGACGGTCGACGCGATGGTCGCGGGCGTGCGCTCGTCGTGGAAGGCGCTCGACGCCGTCGGATCGAAGGTCATCGTCCTCGCCAACAATCCCGGTCCCGGCCCGGCCGTGACGTGCGCCGACAAGAACCGGAAGCGCCTGTCGGCCTGCGCGTTCGACCGCAAGCGCCACGACCAGGACCCCGCCTACCTGATGCAGCGGAAGGCGGTGACCGGGGTGCCCGAGGTCAAGATGATCGACCTGTTCGACGCCATCTGCCCGACCGACAGGTGCCCGGTGGTGTTCGGCAACGTCCTCATCTACCGCGGTGGTTCGCACATCGGCGCGGCCTACGTCAAGACCACGGCCCCGCACCTCGCCCGGGCGTTGACGGACATCGGCGTGCCGGCGCGCTTCACCCCGTCGAACTGACCGCCGCCGCGCGGGCGGACGCGATCAGGCGTAGATGGTCTTGACGTAGTCGGGGCCGTAGTGGCGTTCCAGGTCGGCGAGATTCTCCGTCGGGGCCTCGACCTCCTTGACCAGCCGGGCGCGGGTGGGCAGCGCGTCGGGCCGCCAGGTCTCCGGCCGCCACAGTTCGGAGCGGAGGAACGCCTTCGCGCAGTGGTAGAAGATCTGCTCGATGGCCACCTCGACGGCGAGCACCGGCCGGTGTCCCTTGACCACCATGTCGTCGAAGTACGGCGCGTCGCGCACCAGCCGGGCGCGACCGTTGATCCGCAGCGTGTCGGTGCGCCCGGGGATCAGGAAGATCAGCCCGACGTGGGGGTTGGCCAGGATGTTGCGGTAGCCGTCGGCCCGCCGGTTGCCGGGCCGCTCGGGGATGGCGATGGTGGTCCCGTCGAGCACCAGGGTGAAGCCGGCCGGGTCGCCCTTCGGGGAGACGTCGCAGCTCCCGTCCGCGCCGGCGGTGGCGACCAGGCAGAACGGCGAGGCGGCCAGCCACTCCCGGTCCCGCTGGTGCAGCACCGTGCGCTCCTTGTCCCGCGCCCGCTGCGTCGGCGAGCCCAGCAGCTCCGCCAGCTCCTCCGGGCTGGTGATCTCCCGTGTCGTCGTCACGACTTCCTCCCCCGTCCGTTGACCTTGACGGCGATTCCGGCCCGCGAACGGCCGGGTTCCGCCATCGTCAGCCTAGGAGAGCGGGTCGACCGCGAGGTTTGCCCCCGGAACGGGCGGGTACGGACTGAGCCGCAGCGCGCCCGGACGCGATCGATGGAGGCGGAGATGGAGAGCCGACTGAAGGTGCTCGGCCATCCCGTGCACCCGATGCTGGTGATGTTCCCGGTGGCCCTCCTGGTGACCGCGGTGATCTTCGACGTCATCGACACCGTCGGCGGGCCGGACTTCCTCGGCGAGGTCGCGTACTGGAACATCACGGTCGGCCTGATCGGCGGCCTGCTGGCCGCGGCGGCCGGCGCCGTCGACCTGCTCGCCCTGCCCACCGGCACCCGGGCCAAGCGGGTCGGGCTCACCCACGCCGCCGCCAACGTCGCGGTGATCCTGCTCTTCGCCGCGGTCTGGGTGGTCCGGTTGAACGCCGACTCCCGGGCGGCCGGCGGCGCCCTGATCGCCATCGAGGTGGTCGCCGTGGCCATCCTCGGCGTCAGCGCCTGGCTCGGCGGCGAGCTGGTGGACCGGCTGGGCGTGGGCGTCGACCCGGAGCACGACCTGAACGCGCCGAGCTCGCTGCGACCCCCCTCGGCGACCCAGCGGATCGGAGACGTGCGATGACGGAACAGAGCGGCGGTCGGGGCTGGCGGGGTCGCCAGCAGGGCTGGGATCCGATGGGCGAGCTTCAGTCGCTGCGCGCCGAGCTGAGCCGCCTGGTCGGTGGCCGCGGCGGCAGCCAGGACGTGGAGCTGACCGAGATCGCCGACGGCTGGGAGGTGGTCGTCCGGCTGCCCGGCGTGGCCCCCGAGGAGGTGGCCGTCGAGCTGGACGACCGGGAGCTGTGCGTGCGGGCCCGGTCGGAGGCCGAGGTCAACGCCGACCAGGGCATCCCGGGCGGGTTCACCACCCGGGGCTTCGAGTACCGGGTGGACCTGCCGTCCCGGGTGGACCCGGACCGGATCGACGCGGTGATGGACCACGGCCTGCTCCGGGTGCGGCTGCCCCGGGCGGCCCGGCCCGCGCCGCGCACCATCACCGTCGGCCGCACCGGTTCGAGCGCGACCTCCGGGGGTACGCGCACCGTGACCGACCCGGCCGCCGACCGGGAGCTGCACCACCCGGACACCGCGGTCGACGAGATCGACCGGCCGTAGGGGTCGCGTGGCCACCCTGAACGACAACTCCAGCTCGGCGCGTCTGTCGCCGCGCCGCGACCTGAAGCCGTCGTCGGTGCTCGGCCCGGTCGGCGAGCGCGTCCCCGACGTCGAACGGATCGCCGTGCTCCGGGCCAACGCCCTGGGTGACTTCATCTTCGTGCTGCCGGCGCTGGAGGCGCTGCGGGCGGCGTACCCGTCGGCGGAGATCGTGCTGCTCGGCGCGCCGTGGCACGCGCAGCTCTGGCGCGACCGCCCCGGCCCGGTGGACCGGGTCCTGGTGGTCCCGCCGGCGCCCGGCATCCGCGAACCCGGCCCGGACGAGCGGCCGGCCGAGCTGGCGGACTTCGTGGCGGCGGCCCGCAAGGAGCGGTTCGACCTGGCCCTGCAACTGCACGGCGGGGGCGCCAACTCCAACCCGATCATCGTCGGGCTGGGCGCCCGGGTCACCGCCGGCCTGCGGGCCGAGGACGCGCCGCCGCTGGACCGCTGGATCCGGTACGTCTACTACCAGCACGAGGTGATCCGCTACCTGGAGGCGGTGGCCCTGGTCGGGGCGGGGGCGGTGACGATCACCCCGGCGCTGGCGGTGACCGACACCGACCGGGCCGAGGCCCGCGCGGTGCTCGGCGAGCCCGCCGGGCCCCGGGTGGCGCTGCATCCGGGGGCCACCGACACCCGGCGGCGCTGGCCGCCGGAACGCTTCGGCGAGGTCGCCCGGGCGCTGGCCGGCGACGGGTACGAGGTGCTGGTCACCGGCACCCCCGCCGAGCGGGAGACGGTGGACGAGGTGGTCGCCGCGGCCGGCGTGCCGGTCCGCCCGCAGGTCGGCACGCTCAGCCTGGGCGGGCTGGCCGCCGCGTACGCGGGCTGCGCGCTGGTGGTCTCCAACGACACCGGCCCGCTGCACCTGGCCGCCGCGGTCGGTGCCCCGACGGTCGGCATCTACTGGATCGGCAACCTGATCAACGGGGCCACGCCGCTGCGGGTCCGGCACCGCCCGATCGCCTCGTGGACCACCAACTGCCCGGTCTGCGGCGTCGACTGCACGCGGGACATCTACCCGCACCGCCCCGGCGGCGGGGAGTGCCCGCACCGCGACTCGTTCGTCGCGGACGTCCCGACGGCCGAGGTGGTCGAGGCCGCCCGCGAGCTGCTGGCCGGGTGAGCGTCAGGCCGGCTGCGGGGTGTCCGACTCGGCGACCACGACCTCCCACGCCTCCACGTCCCGCTCGGTGACCGTGGTCGGCGACTCCAGGTGGTAGGCCCCGCTGGGCAGCACGCCGGCGCCGCCGTGCCGCTCCAGCACCGCGAGCTGCGCGGCGACGTCCTCGCCCTGGTGCCGCTCGTCCAGCCGGCGCCAGAACTCGAAGCCGCCGGAGTCGATCAGCTTGGCCCGGTCGTAGAGCACGCACCCGCCGATCCAGGACACCTTGTACGCCCGCCACGCCCCGGCCGGCAGCCGCAGCTTCTCGGTGACGTGCAGCAGGTTCGCCGCCGGGTGGAGGGACGCACGCTGCCACTCCGGCGTGCCGGGCCGGATCCGCTCGGGCACCGGCGGGCCCTGCCACTCCTCGTAGTGCCCGTGCGTCTCGGGGCGTACGTCATCGACGTAGGAGAGGCCGTGCACGGCGTTGCCGACGAAGCCGCAGCCCAGCTCCCGGATGGCGGTGACCAGCCGGGACACCGTGCCCGGCTCCAGCCAGACGTCGTCGTCGAGGCAGAGCACGTACCGGGCGGCCGACCGGTCCAGCAGGGACGCCCGGTGCTCGGCCAGCCCGCGCCGGGGCAGCCGCCGGGTCAGCAGCACCGGGTGGCCCCGGTGGCGCAACGCCCGCACCATGGTGGCCGCCGCCGGGTGCGCGTACGCCGGGTCGCCGTCGGACTGGTCGCTCACCACCA